>NZ_JBBNAM010000077.1:0-24814 GCF_037994425.1 Phyllobacterium sp. | reverse complement strand
TCCATGCCTCCGGGATCGGCAAGGCAATCCTCTCGACATGGTCGGACACAGACATTGCTCAGGCCCTGTCCGGCAAGACACTGGCACATTTTACCGCGCAAACACTCGATACGTTGCCGGCGCTCCTCAAGGATATCCAGCAGGTTCGTGCACGCGGGTGGTCGATCGACGATGAGGAGCATATGCTCGGGATGCGCTGCATCGCAGCTTGAGGATCTCGAATCTGTCAAACGCAAATGCCTCAGCCTTCCGCTCGGAGCCACCGCCATCGGAACGGTGCCAGGTTATAGGGAAGCCGTATATGCCGAATTGCGCCGCACCACAGGCCTAGCTGTCGCCCCGGAGACGAATTTCTTCGACGGCCTGCAGAATGCGGATCAGTCGGTCGGTATTTCGAGCGTTGTGAAATCGAGCGCACTTTCGCTCTCGAAAATGAGCAGCCATTTTCGCCTTATGTCCTCGGGGCCGCGTGCCGGTTTTTCCGAAATCGTGCTTCCTGCGGTTCAGCCGCGATCATCAATCATGCCCGGCAAGATCAATCCGGCTATCCCTGAAATGGCGATGCAGGTCTATTTCAAGATTCTCGGGAATGATGCGACGGTTACACGCGCATGTGAAGGCGAGCTGGACCTCAATGTTTCCTCAACGCAATCTCGGAATCCATAACACTGCTGGACACGACCATATCGCTGCTGGTGTCGAAGCGTATTGTCGGCATTACCGCAAATGCCGGTGTTTGTATGAACACCGCCGAACGCTCTTTGGCCCTTTCGATCGCTATTGCCGCAATAGACGACTACCCCAAAGCAGGTGCAGTGCCACGCTTTGCCGCAGAAAAGGGCCTATCAATCAGGGATGCTGCAGTTCAAATGGAGCTATGGTCGGATGAGTCGGCGGAAGCGTTATTCGATGTCTCGATATTTGCTGATCCAGCCAGATACCAGGCGGTTGTACAGAAATTTCGTCGCCTGGTTGAGATCAGCAGCCCCCACAAAAGAAATTAGAAGCGCAATCCCGTGTTGACCGCCGGCGCGTACACGATGTTACACATGAAAGATGACGGCTAAGAATCTGCTGTTAGCTGCATTTTCAAAAGAACATTTATCCCTAGCAGTCGTTGCCACTTTGAGTACTACAGCCGCTGTCCCCGGCGTGCGAACAAACTGGATCCGACATTGATGTGAACAACGATAACTGCAAGGGACGACGATTGTTTTCAATCGTCATTTTAACGAATCCGGTTCAAACTGTGAACACGGTGCGTCATTCAGAGGCTTTGTCGCGAACATGACCGGTGAACTCGAACGCGGTCGCGCGCACTACAAGCGGCAGAAATGGGCCGGCGCGTTCCGGGTATTGTCCGTTGCCGATCGGACGGCGCCGTTGGGGGGCGGAGATCTCGAACTACTGGCGATGTCCGCGTACTTGATCGGCCGGGACGACGACTATCTGGCGATCCTCGAACGCGCCCATCACGCCCACCTGGATTCTCACGAACGCCGACAGGCCGTTCGCTGTGCATTCTGGCTGGGGTTCCGGGTGTTGCTTCGCGGAGAGGTGGGCCGCGCGACTGGCTGGTTCGCTCGTGCCCAGCGGATACTGGAGGACGAGGATCGAGAATGCGCGGAGCAGGGCTACCTGTTGACTCCCGTCGTGGAACAACAGATCGCCGCCGGGGAGTTGGAGGCCGCCTACGCATGCGCGGCTCGGGCCGCTGATATCGGCGTGCGCTGCGACGACGCGGATCTGGTCGCCTGCGCCCGCCATCAGCAGGGCCGAGTACGGGTCGCGCAGGGGCGGGTAGAGGAGGGGCTAGCGCTATTAGACGAGGTTATGGTCGCGGTCACCGCGGGGGAGCTGTCATTGCTCGTCACCGGTCTGATGTACTGCAGTGTTATCGAGACATGCCAGGCGGTGTACGCGCTCGGCCGCGCACGCGAGTGGACCGTCGCCCTGACACGTTGGTGCGAGCCCGATATGGTCGCCTTCACGGGTATCTGCCGGGTCCATCGCGCCGAGATCCTGCAGTTGCACGGCGACTGGCAAGGCGCCATCGAAGAAGCCCAGCGTGCCGGCGCACTACGTTTCGAGGGAATTGCCAAGAAAACCGCGGCCGCGGCATCCTACCAGCAGGCTGAGGTGCATCGGCTGAGAGGTGAGTTCGCGGCGGCCGAGCGGGCGTACCGGAGCGCCAGCGCGGGCGGGTTCGACCCGCAGCCCGGGCTAGCTTTGCTGCGGTTGGCGGAAGGGCGCATCGATTCCGCCGCTGCGGCGATTAGCCGGGCCTTGGGTGGCTCGACGGACCGCCTTGGGCGCGCGAGGTTGCTTCCTGCCCGGGTCGAGATCATGCTGGCGGCCGGCGATCCGCAGGGTGCGGAAGGTCCCTGTGCCGAGTTGGAGGCGACGGCACAAAGCTTCAACACGGACGCGCTGCGTGCGATGGCGGCGCACACGCGCGGGGCGGTTCACCTCGGCCGCGGTGCGATCGAGGCGGCGTTGTGCTCGCTGCGCCTTGCGTCCGATTTCTGGCAGCTCGCCGAGGCTCCGTACCACACTGCGCGGGCGCGCGAGCTTACCGGCCAGGCGTGCAGGAGCCTCGGCGACGAAGAGGGCGCGGCGCTGGAGCTGGCGGCCGCAGCCGCCGTTTACCGAGAGCTCGGCGCCACGCCGGATCTTGCCCGGCTGGAGTCCATACAGGGCGCTGCCCCGGACCTGCGCCACGGACTAACGAAGCGCGAGCTGCAGGTCCTGCGGTTGGTCGCCGCCGGGGACACCAACAGGGCCATCGCCGCCGAGCTTTTCCTGAGTGAGCGAACGATCGAGCGCCACCTTAGCAACATCTTCACCAAGCTCGATCTATCGACTCGGGCGGCGGCCACCGCTTGGGCTTATGAGCATGGTTTGATCTGACGACCGGCCCGACTGTGGGTGGAACTACCCATGCCGTCGCTCCCGCGAAATTGAGTGGTTCCTCCGAAGCGCGGCCGCGTCTACTGGCGTAGACTCGGGTGCATCGAAAGGTCAACCAATCATTGGAGCAACCCATGTCAGAGCAGAACAAGGCGCAAGTTCGGCGCGTGATCGAGGAAATCTACAATCGGGGCCATCTCGGCATCGTCGATGAGGTGGCGGCCAGCAACCTGGTCATCCATGCCTCGTCCCATGATATCCGCGGACGCGAAGGGGCCAAGCAGTATGTCACGGCGCTACGAGGGGGCTTCCCGAACCTCCACCTGACCGTCGAGGATCAGATCGCCGAGGGCGACATGGTGGTGACGCGTTGGACCGCTCGAGGCACGCATACGGGCGAGTTCCAGGGCATCCCACCCACCGGGAGGGAAGTTCGTGTAGCAGGCACCGATATCGACCGCATCATCGACGGAAAGACCGTGGAATGCTGGGTTCACATGGACCAGCTCGGCCTGATGCAACAGCTCGGCGCGGTCGCAGTGGCCTGAGCCCGATCTGACTGTCAGGAAATGGAGCTAACTGTGATGACCAAGGCATTCGACGCAATTGTCGTTGGTGCGCGCTGCGCAGGTTCGCCGACGGCGATGTTGCTGGCTCGGAAGGGATATCGGGTCCTGGTGGTGGACCGCGCAAGCTTTCCGAGTGACACGCTGTCCACGCACATCGTGAACCCCGTGGAGCAGGCGCCCTGTCAAGGTGGGGCCTCCTGGATCGGCTAGCATCGACCGGCTGCCCGCCGATCCACACCTACACCTTCAACTTTGGTCCGTTCACGATTGCTGGCGCGCCCAGGCACGAGAGAATCACCAATGGCGTACTGCCCACGGCGTACATCACCGGCACTTATCGCCCCTACGGTTTGGTTGTATTTCCGGTTTCCGCTCAGCCTGAGTCTGGTCGAGGAAATGCTGCTGGAGCGAGGGATCGTTGCTTCTTACGAGACCATACGATGTTGGCAAAGAAGTTCGGCCCGGACTATCCGCATGGTCTGCCCAGGAAGCAGCCAAGCTCAGGCGACATTTGGCACCTGGACGAAGTCCTCATCACCATCGCCGGCAGGAAACACTGGCTCTGGTGTCGATCAGGATGGCTGGTTTTATCCCCCTTTTGTCAGAAAGGGTTGCCACCCACGACTTCCATGGAAAGAATAATCAACAGAAACAATGGGATAAGTATTGAGCAATGGAGCGATTTTGTATCGCCGTTATGTCATAAAGTCCGAAGTATTACGATGATTAGTGGTGCCGTTGTCATTGGGTGCCCAGCGACGATTCGTTGCCACTTTCTTAAGGTAAAAGCGGGTCAGAAGCCTACCGGATCATGGAGTGGTGCTCCTTTCAAACAATTTTTGGAAGCGCGTGTGGCTGCGAAGAGGGTCCAGGTCTGAGTCCTTGCTGAACCACAAAATCTGCTCGGCACTGGCGTGCGGCAGAACTTTCTCCAGCACATCGATTGCCATTTCGATTTCGCCCAGCTGCGAATAGGTGCATGCAATGTTGTAAAGGGCCAAAAGATCATCGGGGTCTATGGCTATAGCGCGGGCGGCCCACTCTTTGGCCCGGTCTCGCTCGCCGAGATGCGCCAGCGCGAGCGCGCCAAGTTGGGCGGGACCCGAATTCTCGGGATGCAGATTGAGTTCGTGCTCGGCCCGCTCCAAACCCAGCCTCGCTGCTCTAATCCTGTCCTCCTCACGTCCGAGGGAGCGGTAAACTGCTGTCAGTAGAACGGGGGAGCGGTAATCGGTGGAGCGTATCTCCGTGGCACGCTCGAAAAGCTTGGCAGCCTGCTCGAAATCGCCCTGAGCATTAAAAAATCGGGCATAGAAATAGTTGGCTTCATATAAATTAGGATCGAGCGAAAGTGCCTGCTCGAATTCGGCAGCCGCCTCCTCGTGACGTCCGCCAAATTGCAGGGCAAGCCCACGAGACGCATGGGCCTCAGCTAATTTAGGGTCGAGTGCCAGAGCCTTCGCACTCATCGCTAGGATGCCCTCTATCGAGACCTCGACGTGGTGCCAGGAATGGAGAATTGAATCGCAGTCAGCGATACCGGAGTAGGCGCGTGCGTAGCCAGGGTCGAGTTCTGCTGCCCTAGTGAACATGCGACGCGCCATTTGCACATAGGATTTCGAGCACATGTGTGAGAACTGCCGTCCTCTGAGGTAGAAAGCGTACGCCTCAACGTTTGCGGTAGGCGGTGCCGCCTGGATCGCCTTCTGCTCTTCGGGAAGTAGTTTGACTTTCAGCTGATTCACAATGGCTTGGGTGATCTCGTCCTGGATCGCGAATATATCGGTCAGCTCTCGATCGTAGCGGTCTGCCCAGACATGGCTGCCGTTCTTGCCGTCGATGAGCTGGCCGGTGACGCGAACGCGGGACCCGGCCTTGCGGACGCTGCCCTCCAGAAGAAACTTTACCCCGAGTTCTGCCGCGGCCTGCTGGGCCAGAATAGGCTTGTCCTTGTAGGTGAAAACGGTGTTGCGGGCGACCACCTGGAGGCCGGAAATTTTCGACAGGTCCGTAATAATGTCCTCAGTGATGCCGTCGGAGAAGTATTCCTGTTCCGGATCGCCGCTCATATTGTTGAACGGTAAAACGGCGATTGACGTTCGGTCGGACCGTCTATCTAAATTTGGCAAGGACCGATCAAGCTGGGTCCGCGGAAAGGCTTCCAGATTTATGCGATAACAGGCGACTGGTTCAGTGATGTTTTTCATCCGCTTTTCCCCCATTGGTTCGAGACGGATGGGGAGTTTCTTCTCGATCTCCTTTGACACCTTGCCTGATACGCAGATGCCGCCTGGCTCAGCGAGCTCTTGCAGACGGGCCGCTATGTTAACACCCTCGCCGTAGCGGTCGCGTCCTTCGACGATCACCTCGCCGAGATTGATTCCGATACGCACTTCAATCGCTTCACCAACCCTCGCATTCCGCTCAGCGAGGCCGCGTTGCAGCGTTACGGCGCATTCGACCGCGTCGACGACGCTGCCGAACTCGGCCAGCAGACCGTCGCCCATGACCTTGAATATGCGCCCGTGGTGTTTCTTGATTTCGGGCTCGAATAGCTCTTTGCGGTCCGACCTCAGCCGTTCAAACGTCGCCGCTTCGTCTGCCTCCATTAGTGCAGAGTAACGTGCCACATCAGCGGCCAAAATCGCCGTCAACTTGCGTTCCACTAGCAGAGTTCCCCGTGGTATCCCGATGGCAAGCCTACACCGACACATGAGAAACTCTAACAAAATTTCGCGAGACGGAGGATACGGAGAAGCTTTTGCCGGACATGGCGCGTCCGATCCTTGGAGTAATTGCTCGAGACGCTGCGTGCATTGGATGAACATATCGGCCACCTGGACATTCAGATCGCCCGCCGTGCCAAAGAGGACGAGGTGGCGCGCTTTGATGATCGTTCCTGGAATTGGTCCGATCATAGCAACGGCACTGTCGGCGTTAGCGCAAGATGCTGAGGCGTTAAAACGCGGGCGTGACTTTGCGGCGTGGCTAGGGGTCACTCCGTTGCAACGATCGACCAGTGGCAAGCAGCGGCTTGGCAAAACCTCGAAGATGGGGGAACGAACGCTGCGCCGCCTGCTCATCATAGGGGCCAGAACGGTTGTGCGGTGGGCGGCACGGAAGGGAGCTGTGGCGCACTGACGCCGCCTCAGCCAACGGATATGCCCGGACAACCTCCGACCCCGAGTCTCGCAGCCGAATTTCAGGCTCAAGCCGGACTTCGTTCCGCCTTTCGTCAGAAAGGAGGAAGTGCTGTTAGAGGTGCCATAGGGCGAGTGCGTGGCGCCCCGCTATCCCCATCCTAACTTCGAAAGCGTCCGGGCCCAGCTCTGATGTCGAAGGCCTTATCAGTGGGTTAGACCGACCATTGAAGAGGGGTCTCTTCCATGGCGGAATCAATTCAGCGAATCGGTTAACTCTTGGCATAGTTCAGGATAAGAGATGCCTATCCATTACCCCAAAAACGAGTTCGTCAGGTGCATCGATAGAGAGGGTGCGGACTACCTTACCCTTGACCGTGTCTATCCGGTTATCTGACGTTATAACGGCGAGGTGATGATTTGCGCTGACCGCGCTATTCGCAAGTTAGCCGATATCGACCATCTGGTCGTCTTCCCGGCAACGATCGGGGCGGGTGGTTCTTTGTCGTCCGTTTCACCGATAGAATCGCCCGGGCCGACGTCGCCGGCTTGATTTGCGCTCGATGGGGCGGTATTTGAGGGTGATCGAATTGCCGACACCTGAGTGGGCCGACATGGTACCTGACCTGCGCGCGACTCGCCGCCCAAGCACCACCGGTCTGCGCCGATTCCTGGATCTCCAGCAGCAGCGCGATTGGATGCAGGGCAAGACGATCCTGCGCGACGCCGACGAGCGCTCGGAGTCCCTGGAACTGCGTCTCAAATACGTCGCTCGGTTTGAGAAGCTGCTGCGCCGGCCGCAGGCGCAAGAGGTCCTGGAGATTCTCCGGCGCTACGGCCGCGACTGCATCCCGATCCCGCGCCGGACCGAGCGGCATTACTGGTCGATTTCCTGTCTGCCGTCGACTCCGGGCAAGGCGCTCGTTCGCGTCAATGCGAGCTGGATGGAGCTTTTCTCCCTCTATGCGGACGGCGAGGGCATCCGCGCGCTATTCCTGGTGCATCTTTCCGATTTCACCCCCGACCATTCACTCGATCAGGGCCGGGTGGACGAAGCTTTCCTCGAGCGCTGTGTCATGACGCCGGAAGACGTCGGCTATTTCTTCCTCCGCGGCGAGGACATTTTCGGCATCAAGGTCCGCGGCTTCTCCTCGATCGGCAAATTCCTCGCGGCGCGCCGTGCGTTGCGGGCCATCCGGGCGTTCAACTTGACGCACATGAACCGGGGCCGGAACGCCTATCAGGCGAGCCACTGCTACAGCCTGGCGGATCATATGCTGAGTGGTCCTGTGCGCTGAGCGAGGACAGTTCGAATCTTCGACTGTGAAATGGCGCGCCAACTCCCCCGAATCGACCATTTCCTTCGATCTGCCTCGCTGGGCCACTCTGGAGGAAATTCGTTCTCGTAGAAGTGGCGATGTTAGGCGGCATTCGACGTTCGCATTGGGCGTATTTCTCTTCGGTTGCCAAGCGTCGGCCAGGAAGCGGTCGTTTGCCTAGCCTTCAGCTGGCTTCGCTATGGTCGACGGCGTTGGTATCCAATCTTGGAAGGCCATACAAGATCGGCGATTTCAAGTAAACCTCGGGTCCAACATCAGGGCGGTCCAACCTCTGTCTGCCGAGCTTGGATTGGACGAGCGCGCAGCCGACCTCCGATCATCCCTTTGTATCGGCCATTGATGTTTCAACCAAAGCACCCTTAGTGCGGTACGTGCTTTGAAAATTGCATGTCTTGTGTGGTTGCCGCCCGGGATGCAAGAAGTTTTTGAACCTTCATGAACAGTGATCGAGCGCGGTCTTGTGTCAGGCCTCATGGAAGCGGCCTGTCTGGCGCCGCGGGCCGGTATGGTGATCTGCGGATCAGGTCCAAATCTCAAGTACGAGCACAACGGCTCTTTGCCATTAGCTGGTTTTCCCGATCCAGATCTGTTCGATTGCCCATTCAGGTCATTGCCTTCTCACACTGCTTTACCGGTGATTGCCACTGCGACGATCATGCCGCCGCAATCAGTGCCGGATCGAGACTTGATTTGACCGAGCAATTGGGTTGAATCCAGTCAAGGCGTTGATCCGGTGTCGGGTTTTGGGGCTGGAAGGAGACGTTCAACGTTTGGCATGAGGCCGCAAGTCGGCGAATCCGCTTTTGGACGTCCCCCGCGATGGAAGGGTTAGGCCTCAGGTTCGTGGCAAACCGCTTCTGTGTTGTGCCCGTCCGGACCAATGACGAAAGCTGCATAGTAGTTCACGTGGTAGTGATCAAAGCCGGCACTGATTGATGTCGATGGGAGAAACACGTCCGCTGTCGCCGGGCATGGCCGTAACGTCGTATGATTTGGAGCAGTTCTTGTCGTCGCTCCAAGTCACGGCGTTTGCGGAGCGGCAGCCGCCATTTGTTTTATCGGTTCAGACAGGTTGATCGCAACATTCCGCAACAATTGGACAGACTTACGCATGCCTTCTATGGGAGACATCATCATGTCTTCGTGTTCTATTGACAGCACGTCATCGTAGCCAGCTTGCTTCAGGGCGGTGCAGAACTGCCGCCACCAGGTTTCTCCGTGCCCATAGCCCAGCGTGATATAGTTCCAGCTGCGTTCGCCATAGCGATCGCCGGGACGAGGATCCAGGTTGCCGTCAATCGCCGTGGGCACGGGCTCCACGCGTGTGTCCTTGGCATGAACGTAGTATATGGCAGAGCCAAGCGCCCGTACCGCGGCGATGGGGTCCGCATTCATCCACAAAGGATGGCTCGGGTCGTAATTGGCGCCAACCGTCTCACCGACTGCGTCGCGCAGTTTTAGCAGTGTATGGACGTTGTAGACGGCTTGGTGGCCATGCAGCTCAAGGCACAATTTGCGGATTCCGAGATTGTTGGAATAGGCCACGAGATCGCGCCAATAGGGGATAAGCTTTTCCTCCCACTGATACTTCTGGATCTCAAGACACTCCGGGGGCCAGTCCGTGATTATCCAGTTAGGATTCGCGTCGCCAGGCCCGCCGGGCAAGCCCGACATCATCACTACGCGATCGATCCCCAGCAGGCTGGCGAGCTTGATGGTGCCCGCGGTCACTCGGTGGTTCTCTTCGCCTTTCGCGCCGGGATACAGCGGGTTGCCCGAGCAATTCAATGCCGAGATGGACAATCCGTGATCCCCGACCGCAGCGATGAATTCCCGGCGAGCCGTCTCGCTCCCGAGCATGGTGTTAAGATTGATGTGCGGTGCGCTCGACCAATTGCCGCAGGCAAATTCCAGCGTTTCCAGACCGAGTTCCGCGGAAGCGCGTAACATTTCGCTAAACGACAAATGGCCCAAGCTGTCTGTGATCATTCCAATCTTCATAGCTTCATTCCTTGAATTTTACCGGCTCAGAATCTGACCGGTTCGAAACGACCTGATTTCGCTGAGGCAAGTGCGGCCTCGCAAAGGATCATTGCGTTTCGTCCGTCTTTGGCTCCAACATCTGGATTCCTGCTCGAAATAACACACTCGACAAAATGATCGAGTTCCGCAGCATAGGATTCGGCGTAGCGTTCCACGAAGAAATACAGCGGCCTATCACGCGAGACGGCCTGCGGGCCGAAGGCTTCCACTGAGGTTGGCGTGCGATTTCCTGCCTGCAGCATGCCATTGGAACCATGGACCTCTATGCGCTGGTCATAGCCGTAAACGGCACGAACGCTATTGTTGATATGGCATTGGCGTCCTGAGGCAGTACGCAGGATGAACATCGCGGTATCGTAATCGCCCAGCTTGGCGTAGTAGGGAAGCACGAGACAGGATCCGCTCGCGAAAAGCTCGACCGGCTCTTCGCCGAGCAGGTTGCGCGCCATATCGAAATCATGAATTGTCATTTCGCGAAACACGCCTCCGCCTCCGGCAAGGGCTTCTTCTGTTTCGGCCTCGGGGTCCCGGCTGGTAATAATAACCTGTTCGATGGCGCCGATTTCGTTTTTATCCAGACGCTGTTTCAACGCGCGAAAGCTCGGGTCAAAACGGCGATTGAATCCGATCTGAAAAAGCACATCAGCCTGGGTAATCGCGGCGAGACATTGGTCAGTTCGGCCAAGATCGAGATCGATTGGCTTTTCGCAAAAGATCGCTTTGCCTTTGGCGGCTGCCGCTATAGCCAGATCAGCGTGAGTCTTGGTGGCAGATGCGATCAGGACTGCGTTGATCTCGGGATCGGCAAGTGCAGTGTTGGTATCGACGATTTGAGCACCTGTCAGGGATGCGATCCGCTGGGCGGCATCGGGCCGGGGATCGACAATATAACGCAGGCGTGCCTTGGGATGGCGCACGATATTAGCAGCATGAACGCTGCCGATGAGTCCAGCACCAAATAAACAAAAGTCTATCATCCTACTTACTTTCTCCAGCGACTGTCAGTCGGCCATTCTTGATCGGAGCGAAACAGCGCCCGCGATTATTTTACAGCGCCCATCGTGAGCCCGCGCACCAGGTGGCGCTGGACCAGCAAGGCGAAAATGACAATCGGCAAGGCGCCAATCATGCCGGCCGCCGCCATGGAGGCCCAATCGGTGTCAATGCGTCCGATCAGCGTGGCGGTGCCGCGTGGCATCGTCATGGCCTTCGGGGTGGCCGTCAGGGCAAGGGCAAACATGAATTCGTTGAAGGTGACGATCACAGCGAATATTGCAGTGGCAGCCATGCCCGGCGCGGCGAGCGGCAAGGTAATCCGGCGGAAAGCGCCGAAACGCGAATCGCCGTCGACCATTGCGGCTTCCTCGAGATCAACGGGTATTTCCCGAAAAAAGCTCTCCATCATCCAGACGCACAAGGTGATGTTGAACGCCGTATAGGTGATGATAAGACCCAACCACTTATTGAGCAGGCCAAGTCGGAGCATTAGCAGATAAACCGGAATGAGGATGACAACTGGCGGAACGATCCGCAATGTCAACAACAGCAACCCGATCTTGTGCTCCAGCCCAAAACGCAGTCGGAACCGCGCAATCGCGTAAGCTCCGAGCGTGCCAAGGACCAGTGCGATTGACACCGATGCGGCCGTGACCACCAGAGAGTTGGTCAGATACGCGCCAAAGTTCTTTTCCGAGAAAAGCCGCAGATAGTTATCGATCGTCGGCGCGTGCGGGTAGAGTGTCCCCTCCTGGGTAATTTCCCTGTTCGATTTCAGCGACGTTGTCGCCAGCCAGTAGATCGGCACCAAAACGACTGTCAGGATGAACGCGATCACAGCGATCCTTGCCAAACGTATGTTCATTCTTCCAGCCCCGTCTGAAGAAGACGCACGGCCGCAAGGGTCATGGCGAGGATGATAAGGCCCACAGTTACAAACATCGCAGATGCATATCCGGTCTGCTGGAACTTGAAGGCCGTGTCGTAACCATAAATCGACACGAGCTTGGTCGCTTCACCCGGTCCGCCGCGGGTCAACACGAAGACCTGATCGAACGTCCCGAAAGCGTCGATCGTCCTGAGAACGATTGCGATAGCCAGGACCGGGCGCATCATGGGAAGCGTTAGGTCGGCAAAGGTACGCCAGGGACCGGCACCATCGACGCGAGCGGCCTCGAAAGGCTCCTGTGGCAGGGACTGCAGGCCCGCCAGCAGGATCAAGAACATGAGCGGTGTCCATTCCCAGACATCCAGCACAACCAGACCGATAAATGCCTTGAACGGATCGCCCAATATCTGGACGTTCCCGCCACCCAGGGCTGCCGAGATGGCTGCCACCATGCCTGCATCGCTCGCGTAGATTAGCCTGAAGAGGATTGCCACCACTACGGGCGTGATCACCATTGGAATAATGAGAACGGTTCTCAGCAATTGAATGCCTTTGAACTCCCGTAAGCAGAACAAAGCCAAGGCAAACCCAAGCACAGTTTCGATCGACACTGCGAGAAATACAAACTTGACGCTCACCCAAAGGGCGTTAAGGAATTGCGGATCGCTCCAAAGACGAATGTAATTGTCCAGTCCTATCCAACCGCTGACCGCCCCGTACCGGTAGGCTTGCGTGCTTGCACGCAAGCCGTCCCACAACGGATAGACCAGAACGCACAACACGACCATGACGGCGGGAGCAAGCATCAAATAGGGCAGGGCAGAATCGAGCCCTGCACCCTGAAGTCGATGTTTCGTCAGAATCTTGCCGACTGACGTCATTGATAATAGCCCGCCTGCGTGAGGTATTCCCTCACCTGTTTGGCTGCGGCATCCATTGCGGCAGCGCCACCGGAACCTGTCTGAAGCGCCTTGTTGAGCTCGATGCCGAGAAGTTCCTCCACTTTTGCCCATTCGGGCATGCGCGGCCTTGGCTGCGCTCCTACGTCCAACTGTTTCAGCGCGACCGGAATGAGCCTGTTGCCGGGCTTGGCCACGCCAAATGCACTACGCTTGACTGGAATCATGCCGGACTCGGCGACCTTGGCTTGGGTCTCCGCGCTGGTATACCATTTCAGGAATTCGATCGCATTGGCCCTGTTAGGCGCGGATTTGGGCACGCCCGCTATGAAGATCCCCATCTGGGAAATCGCTTTGACCTGTTTCGGGGTGACCCCGAAATCGAGCTTGCCGGCTACCTTGGATTGCGCCGGATCATCGGCTTTGAGCGCATTTCCGGAATATTGGATGATCGCACCCGCGTCACCGCCAAGAATGGCGGCGCCCTCCTGATCGGAGTCGAACTCCACGACGCCTGCAGGCGCGTTCTGCTTCATCGTTCCGACAAAGAAGTCAGCTGCAGCCTTGCCGGCGTCCGAATTGAACGTCGGATTCCAGTTATCATCGAAAAATTCGCCTCCAAACGAGAGGAAGATCGGATACCAGCTGGTGACAATCGAATTGCCCGCTACTCCTCGAAAAACCACCGGGTACTTGATCTTGCCGGCGGCAACGCCCTCTTTACCCTTTGCAATAACTTCGTCCCATGTCGTGGGAGCGCCATTCGTATAGACGTCGTTGCGATAGGTCATCGTCTGGAGGTCGCCAATGAACGGCACACAGATTAAGGTTGGGGTGGCATCCTTGAACGCGGCCGCACGGGCCCCGCTGCGCGGCGGCCAGAAGCCCATTTCGAGCATTGGGTCGATCCAGTCCTTGTCGTCGGCGCTGAGGCCGGCCGCGCCCAAATCTTCAAGGACGTTGGCGGCGCCGAATTGGGGAACCCACGGGTCGTCAAGGAGATAGATATCGTACTGGCCCGCACTGTTCTGGGCGTCGGCAAACCATTTCTCCAAGGTCACGCCATATTCATCTTCGAGAAATTCGATGTCGAAGCCGGCTTCCATGGCCAGTGGAATGATCTTCTGCTTGAACGGAGTAAGTCCACCGTCGGCGAAGGCGCCGATGATGACTTTCTTGCCGGCCGCGTTAGCGGGCCCTGGCACGATAAATTTGCTCAAACTTGTGGTCGCAAGGGCCAGCAGAATCATCGCCTTGAGCACGGAGCGACGCGACGCAGTCAGCTGAGATTTGTTATCATCGATCATGATCTGTTCCTCTCTTCTTTTTCTACTCTGTGAACGACAGTTTTGCCGGCGGCATTGAAAAAGCAGGCATCTGCGGGATCGAATCTCACGCCAATACTCGTGCCTACTGCTGCCCTGAACCCACGATCGGCGCGCACTGTAAGATGCCCGCTCTCAACATGAACATCGACGAGTGTTTCGTTGCCCATCGGTTCAACGACATAGATTTCGCCGCGCAACGCGTTGGCTGCTCCAGCTTGCGTCAGGTGCAAATCTTCGGGGCGGATACCGAGTTCCGTCACGTTGGCTGTGCGGCAGGCATTGTTCCGTTTCTCGGAGACCGGCATTTTGGCGCCGCCGACGTGAAGACCGTCGGCGTCCATGCGGGACGATAGGACATTCATCGGCGGGCTTCCGACGAATGTTGCGACGAAACGATTCGCCGGCCGGTCATAAACTTCAGAGGGCGGAGCCAGTTGCTGAATGTCACCGCCATGCATCACCGCGATGAGGTCGGCCATTGTAAGTGCTTCGGCCTGATCGTGCGTGACGTAGAGCGTGGTTGACCCCAAACGATGGCAAAGCCGCTTGATCTCACCACGCATCGTAAGCCGCAGACGTGCGTCAAGATTGGAGAGGGGCTCGTCCATTAGAAATGCGGCCGGATCGCGAACGATGGCGCGCGCCAGGGCAACACGCTGACGCTGGCCACCCGAAAGCTGGCGGGCGCGCCGCGTCAGGAGATGGTCGATTTCCAGGATACCGGCAACTTCAGCGATCTTGGCGTTACGCTCGCGCTCGGGAACGTTGCGTATCCAGAGAGGATAGCCAATGTTCTCCGCAATTGTCATCTGCGGATAGAGCGCGTAGCTTTGAAACACCATGGCAATATCGCGATCGCGCGGCTGGAGGCGCGTTACATCCCTCTCCCCAATCAAGACCTTCCCGGAGGTCGGCATTTCCAGTCCGGCGAGAATTCTCAGTGCGGTGGTTTTGCCGCAACCGGAAGGGCCGAGAAGGGCCATGAATGCATGATCGGGAACGTTCAGATCCAAAGATTTGATGACATTGAAAGCTCCGAAACTTTTCACAACCCCATCATATCGAACGGAACTCATGGCCGCCTCGTGACTATTGGTCGGCGGTGGGTTGCTGACACACTCAATCTTTCACCACCAGACCAGCATTGGCTGCCATGTCCCGCAGGTTGCGGTAGCCCATCGTCGCATATGTGAGCGGGTTGGCTTTTGCGGGATCTTGTTCAGCTTCAACCACTAGCCAGCCGGAATAGCCGGCGTCAGCTAGAATTTTCAACAATGTCGGATAATCCTGTGCCCCATCTCCCGGCACCGTAAATATTCCCTCCATCACCGCACCCATGAAGCTCCAGTCCTCAGCGCGCGCTCGCTTCAGGATTTCCTGCCTTATGTCCTTGCAATGCACGTGCACCACGCGCGACACGTGACGCAGCAAAAGTTCCTTCGGGTCGCCTCCCGAAAATGCGCAATGACCGGTATCATATAGCAGGCCGAAGGCTTCGCCGGTGTTCGACATCAGCTTGCCGATTTCCTCGTCCGTCTCGACGATGGTGCCCATGTGGTGATGGAAGGCCATGCGTACCCCGAAATCGGCAAAGCGCTCGGAGAGCCTGGTTATCTTCGCGCCATAATTCTTCCAGTCGTCGTCGGCCAAGTGCGGCCGATGCGAGATGGGATTATGGATGGCACCTTGCCGGCCAAGCGATGTATCCGCGTAGACGACATGGGCTGCGCCGAGGTCACGCAGAAGTGTCAGATGCGGAAGGATCGCCTCAAATTCTGCGTCAATGTCGTTCTCAAGAATATGGCCGTCGTACCAGCCTGATACCAGATCCAGTTGATACTGCTTTAGTATGGAGCCAAGCTCTGCACTGTTGCGCGGGAATTTCCCGCCGAGTTCCGTACCGGCGAAACCTGCTTGCCGCGTTTCGGACAGGCAGGCTTCAAGTGGGGTCTCGCCACCGAGTTCGGGCACGTCGTCATTGGTCCAGGTGATCGGATTGATGCCAAGCCTTACTGTCATCTGCGTAGTCTCTCCAACAATGAATATCTGCCTGATAGCCACAACATTCCTGCGCAAGGGATGGGAGCCACTTCCCGCTCATTGCAGCCGCTCCCTTGCGGGGAGACTGCCGCTTTTGGGCCACGTTAAAGTATTGTTGGGAGCCAGATCGGCTGGAAACGCTCGAACGCCCGTCGAGGCCATGGCGGTGCCAATTCGGGCGTGGATCACCTCCCAACAGTCACCCTCGATTGCGCATAAGACTACACCGATCTGTGTCCTTGGCGAGTTCCAGTTTAACAGAAAAATAAGGAACCAGTTGTACGCCCCATCAAGAGAATATAGCTTTGGCGTCTTCCGAACTGTGCTTGGGAACCAAACCGCCGTGTCCACCGCTCGCCGCATACGAGGATCCTTTCCTCTGGATATGCTTGCCGTCGATAGGACCAGCCCCATACCACTGCACCGGCAACTCCATCGTTCCATTATCAAGATGATACAGGATTGCACGCTTGCCGCCGGGACGGTGCTGCCCTCAACCCGCGAGCTGGCCTCCGACCTCGGCTTAGCACGGAACACCATCATTGCCGCTTACGATCAGCTCGTGACCGAAGGTTATCTGGCAAACAGGCAAGGGGCTCGTTACGTCATCATCGATTTACCCCTATTACCCAAACTGCAGCGTCCTGCGTTGCTCTTCCCCAATCAGCGTCCCTTGTCCGCGCGTGGCGCTTCCCTCATGCAGCAACCGTTTCATCATGGATTACCAGGCCGTTTTGCCTTTCATCCCGGCATGCCGGACGCCCGAACTTTCCCCTTTGGCATCTGGAGTCGATTGCTGGCGCGGCGGGCCAACTTTGCCGGCGAGAATTTATTCGGGACCTACCATGTTACGGGCCTTCCGGAACTCAAGGAAGCGATTGTGGGGTATCTGGCATCGGCGCGCGGCGTCTCCTGCACGGAGGACCAGATCGTAGTCACGACCGGTGCTCAGGCTGCCTTCGATTTATTGGCCCGTCTGCTTCTGGATCCCGGCGATCGGGTCTGGATGGAGGAGCCCGGCTACTACGGTGCAAAGGCGGCCTTTTCCGTCGCTGGTGCCAATATCGTTCCGATGCCGGTCAACGGCGACGGCTGGCAAATGAATGGGCCCCCTAAGAAAATGCGGTTAATCTATCTGACGCCCGCCTGCCAGCATCCGTTGGGGACGACAATGCGGATGGATCAGCGCCTTCAGCTGCTAGAGATAGCGGATAGGAATAATGCGTGGATCATCGAAGATGATTTCGACGGCGAGTATCGATTTCAAGGCAGACCCTTACCGGCGATCCAAGCCATGGATCGCACCGGTTGCATCATTTATGTCGGCACATTCGCCAAGTTGCTTTTCCCGGCACTCCGTCTTGGATTCATGGTCCTGCCGCCCGCGCTTTGCGGTGGGATACCGCACGCGCTCAGCACGACCGGTCAGTTCGCACCGTTGCTGTTGCAGGCGGCTCTCGCCGATTTCATTTTGGATGGGCATATGAGCCGACACTTGAAACGGATGCGGAGAATCTATGCTGCCCGCCGGCAGGTTTTTTACAGTCTCTGCGAAAGGCACATTGCCGAACACATGACGCTCTTGCCCGCGGAGGCCGGTATCCAGGTCGTAGGACATTTGCGCACTGGACTGAGTGACATCCGAATCAGCGAGGCTGCGGAAAAACTGGGCGTAAATGTTTCGCCCTTGTCGAAATATTATCAGCATGAAACCGCCATCCAAGGTCTGGTGCTCGGATACGCGGCTTGCGACAAATCGCAAATGGAACATGGCATTCGCCGGCTTCAAAGAGCCATAGTGGAGAGCGTCAGACGGGACTATTGAACCGACAGACCCCAACACAGCAGAATTTTGATTTTCTATACTACCTCCGCATGGACACTGTGCGAACCTGAACGCGGTGGCACCATGAGGTGCCGGTGTGCAAATTACGATCCGACGAAGAGCGCGGCGCACTGAGGCAATGCCCACGTATCGCTCCAAGGGTTCCATGCATGATTATTATAGCAAATGGACATCCAATCGTAGTGTGGACTCGGGTCCAATTTGACGTTCAGATTCTGGCGAGGGCGACGAGGCGGTTGCAGTCGGATGGTTTGCGGATGGTCGCGATGATCCTAGCTAGATTCTGCAGCGTGGTCAGGCAGGTGATCGTTCGCGCCACCAATCCCGTGCCTGCAGCTTCCAGTAGGTGAGTTGCGCAGCGGACAGGCCACGAAGGCCTCCAGCCAACACAAGCCCGAACGGCTTGAATAATTCATAGCGATAAGACTCTCCCAGGATTGCCTCAGCAATCACCCTAACCCCAATTGCTGTCGTGTTCAGTTCATGACCTTCAAATGCCGTGCAGTACCATTCGTCTGGGTGTTCCGGTCCATGTCGTTCACATGCCGGCGAACCAGAAAAGCGGATTTTCGTCCGTCAATGCGGACCAGTATTTGGGTCTCGACGCATGCAAGCCTTGAGGGTGATGCGCGCAGCTATGGCGTTCTACTGGAAAATGTCGCCATTGCCGGTTTGCCGCCTTCCTCGTCTTGGCAATCGCTGGCATGTAGATCACAAAGTTCAATATATCAGGAGAGAGATTGACCCCATAGCTCCGATCGCAACGGCCCCCTCCGATAGTTCGGCAAACGGTTCACTTTCGGACATCAATCAAGGCTGATCGGGGCAGGGAGGCCACACATCTAGTTGACGAACTGGACAACAACGCTCGGCTTGACCATTCCAGCTAGCTCCTCGGCGTCCCAGTTCGTCAGACGAATGCAGCCATGCGACCCGACTTTGTCGATAAGTTCAGGATCAGGCGTTCCATGAATGCCGTAGGTCGGCTCGGTTAGATCGATCCAGACACTTCCGACCGGTCCATTGGGACCCTTGGGGATGGTAAGGACCTTGTCGTTCTTCCCCTGCTTAAAGTTGACCTTTGGATCGTATCTAAAGACGGGCATCCGCGCGACGCCCTTCACCTTGTGCGTTCCCCTCGGAGAAGGATTGTCCTCGCTGCCAACTGTCGCGGGATACGCCGCTAGTATGACATCGCGACTATCATAAGCCGTGACCTGCCCAGCCGTCTTGTCGGCCTCGATGCGGGCCACCTTTCCTTGGCGCGGGGGACCGGGCATCGCTACCTGGACTGTCTCCCCAGGGGCGAAATCCGAAACTGGATTGAGCGCAGTCAACAGGTCGACATCCATGTGGAAACGCTCTGAAAGCCTTTCAGCGACGCTGGTGTAACCCAAGCCGGGCATCCTTGCCTTTTCGCCGTAGTCCACCGGAATATGGTCCACGAGGCCTTTCGCGTCGTCGGCCGTGATTGTGTAGGTGCCGATAATCGGGCCACCCGTCTCCAGCCTGCTGATTACATCGGGGTCGATTGTGCCGTCCGGGGGCATCCCCGTCATCCTTTCGAAGCTGGCCACCGCCTTGGTAACGTTCTTTCCATCAATGCCGTCGATCACGCCCGGCGATGCACCTGCGCGGTCGAGGAGAACTTGAAGGCGGACGATCGCTGGATCGGGATCCGCTGATGGTTTGGAAGCGCGCTCCGCCGGGATTGTGGACAGCGACGCAGAATTGATCGCGTCTGGTTTGATTTCTGTTGCTTCAGCGACGATGACGGAAACGATCAGAAAGAACGTGGACATTCCAACAAATGTTTTCATATCCGCTCAAATGGAGTTGGGGTGAAGATGTTCCAGAAATAAAAGCTCAACTGTGGTTGCCGCCCGCTATGCAAGAAGTTTTTTGCGTGAACGAGTGATCGAGTGCGCTCTTCTGTCAGGCCTTTTGATTGCGGCATTTCGAAAGACCGGTGATCCGCAGATTGGATCCAAATCTTGCTCGCTAGCTCTGAGCTCCAAAACTGTACTGGTTTTTTCCTATTCGGATCGGTTCGATCATGTGCCCATTCAGGTCATCGACTTCTCACATCTTCTCACCGGCACAATCATCAACATGAATCGTTAAGTCCGTGCTTCGAAAATCGCATGGCCAGTCTGGAACCGAACCTCAGAAAACCGCATGAGTGGATCTGCGGTTCGATTCCGCTCAAGGCGGTCAAATGGAAATAACTCATCCCGATATGCTTTGAAGTGTGATTGTAGAATCCGAGGAACCAATCGAAATCGGACAAAATCAACTATTGTCGGCATTTTCAAAGGAATGTTTGAAGTGAGGTAGTCCAATTGTACAACTGCGCAACCGGGCGACAAAGGGATACCGGCAAGCTTATTCGGGCAAGCCGGCCTTCAATAGGCCTTGGCGAAGCAATTCCCTGTGGTCGGGACGCTCGAGAACGACCACACGTTTCAAGAAATCGTCCGTCGAGAAACTGTGACGATCCCTCAGAACGAGAGCAACTTCGACCTGCGCCTCCGATAATCGGTGCGATTGCGCATAACACGCCGCGAGCCGGGCATGCGTATAGGGACCGGGGTTGGGTAGCTCACTCAGCGCAAGCGCTGCCTCGTCATAATGTTCGGATAAGTAAAGGGCATTGGCGAGCACTGCATAGTACCAGGAGGGAGGAAAAGGATTCAGCCGCATCCCTTCATTGATCCATTCCATCGCTTCCTCCAGCCTGCCGCGCCGCGCCAAAAGGCCACCCATTTGAACGAGGCCGTTCGCATCGTTCGGATTGAGTTGATAGGCCCGGCGAAAATGACGTTCCGCTATCTCGAACTCGCGGCGGAACGTGCAAACAACTGCCAGCAAGCGGTGGCAGTTGCTTTCCTGCCCATCTAGGGCCACCGCCTTCTTAGCCATCACATAGGCGTTGTCCAGAATTTCCACCGGCGCATCGGCATAACCGTGCAGGGCGACTCGGGCGAGTGCCAGATAGGCATAAGCCAGCGCGAACCGAGGATCGCGCTCGAGGGCAGATTCGAGCATGCGACAAGCTTGTTGATTGTCATCATCACCGTGCCCTCGCAGGTGAGCAACACCGCGCAGATAGAACTCATACGCAGCGAGACTCACGGTCGGCTTTCGCAATGACTGCTGGAACTTCGCCTCTTCGATCCGGCCAACCAGCGTCGAAACAATCATCTTGGCTACTTCGTCCTGCACCGCGAAGACATCGGTGAGGCCGCGATCGAAGCGTTCGGCCCAGTGATGTTCTCCGTTTGCGGCTTCGATAAGCTGAGCCGTAACGCGGATGCGATCGCCAGCCCGTCTGATGCTTCCCTCCACAAGGAAAGCTACGCCAAGCTGTCTTCCGATCTCCTTCAGGCTGATAGGTTTGCCACGAAAATTGAAAGATGAGTTGGCGGCAACGACGGAGAGCGAGCGAAACCGCGCAAGGCCGGTAATGATGTCCTCTGTAATGCCGTCGCTGAACGAAGTCTCGTCGGGATGACCGCTGAAGTTTTCAAATGGCAAAACGGCGATGGAAGGTCTATCCGTGAGCTGCAAGCTGGCCGGTCCAACGGTCGGTGACTCCATCCAATGCCAAACACGAACGCGCCGCGCGATGTTCTTCAAAGACATCTCGCCACCGTCCTCAAACGCCAAGCCGCTCTTTCCGGCGAGCTGACGCTGGACAATATCCGCTATGCAGATACCTCCGGGGTGAGCCAAGGCTTCGAGGCGGGCGGCGACGTTGATGCCATCGCCGAACAAATCGTCGCCTTCGACCACCACATCGGCGAGGTTTATGCCGATGCGAAGGAGGACGCGCCGGTCCGGCGAAACCTGTCTTTGATCGAGTCCGATATCATTCTGCACCGAGACCCCGCAGTTCACCGCATCCACAGCGGAATTGAACACGACAAGAGCACCGTCTCCCATCAATTTTACGATGCGGCCGCCATGGATGGCGATTGTCGGGTTGAATATGGAGGATTGAAGCCGCTTGATAGTATCGAGCGTATCCGTTTCGTCGATTTCAATCAGACGAGAATAGCCGACGATATCTGTGGCCATAATCGCCGCAAGCCGCCGTTCGACGCGATCTTTTGCCATGCCTTCTCCCCCAATGTCGAGAGATTTAGACTAATAGTGCCTATTAATGAATGCAGCGCTGGAACCCGATGCCTACCAGCTTCCGCTCAATCTCGACTAGGGTCAACCGGTATGGCTGTGACCCAAAATTCGGATGTTCCATGACTGCCATTAGCGGCATTTTGCAACGTGCTGTGAGAAGGGAAGATTGCGAGGGGCTCGGAGCGGACATGTTGAGGATTGCGCTCCGAGCCTCGAGAGCTCGGTCGTTCCTCATGCCCGGGGATAATGCCGACCAAGCAAATGCCGACGAGGGGACGTCAGCGGTTTTAAAACGCCTATTCGCCCCCGTTGGTTCCAATCAGCTCGTTTTGGTCGCGGTTACAAGTGCCGGAAAAGATCCGGAATGCACTGAAGCACGCCCACCCCGCAGGTTCCCGCTCCAGGGCAGTCACGCAACCCGGACGGGGGCGGCGCCCGCTTCGAGCGCGGAAACGGAGCCAATATTCCTTGCCGCTGGATAGCCGGCGTCGACGATCATATCAACAAGATCAGCCGCTCGTTCGGCCCGGCAAGAAACAAGCAATCCCCCGGAAGTCTGGGGGTCGGTGAGGAGATGGCGCCGCCAGAGCGGAAACTCATCCGGCAGGGCAACGTCCTTACTGTAGCTTGCCCAGTTGCGATGGGATGCGCCGGTCACGAAGCCTTGTTGTGATAGTTGCGCGCCGAGCGAAAAGAACGCAATGGTGTCCGCGCGCAGGGATATCGTAACGTGCGAGCCTCGCGCCATTTCGAGGGCATGACCGAAAAGGCCGAATCCGGTGATGTCCGTCATGGCATGCACGTCGCTGTCGCGGGCAAGTTCGGCGCCGATGCGGTTGAGAAGCGTGGTCGATGCCATCAGTTCGGCATAGGCCTCGCTGGGCAGCATGCCCTTTTTGAACGCTGCCGCGTAAATGCCGACGCCAAGCGCCTTGGTCAAGATCAAGGCATCACCGACCCTGGCGCCGCTGTTTTTACGGATATTGGCAACGGGGCATGTGCCGACCACGGCAAGACCGTAAATGGGCTCCGGCGAGTCGATCGAGTGACCTCCCGCGACAGGAATGCCGGCAAGTGCACAGATGGCGCGGCCGCCCCGTAGAATGTCGCGAACGATTTCGGCCGGCATCTTGTCGATCGGCATGCCAAGGATCGCGAGCGCCATAATCGGCTTTCCGCCCATCGCATAGACGTCAGAAATGGCATTGGTTGCCGCTATCCGGCCGAAGTCGAAAGGATCATCGACCATCGGCATGAAGAAGTCCGTCGTCGCAATCACACAGGTTTCGTCATCGAGCTGCCAGACGGCGGCATCATCACCAGTTTCAGTTCCGACAATTAGGCGCGTGAAGGGTTCGCCAACAGGCTGATCAGCGAGCAGCTGCTGCAGGACAGACGGTGCAAGCTTGCAGCCGCAACCGCCCCCATGGGCGAGCGACGTCAGGCGTAGCGGTGATGAAGTTCGATCATCCATGATGGCTCCCTGGCGTGTGGTGGTGCGGCGCCTTGCAAATATGCGGCATTGGATCGGGTATGAAAACAATTGAGGGATGACGCCAGGCGCCGATATGCGCCTGTGACAGGCACTGGAAATCGCGCCGGTCATTTAGAGCCGTGGCACCGGAAAAATTGCCCCGAAACTCGGGAGCGGCTAGCAGGGTCAAGTCAACATCCTCGTTGATTTCCGAGCGAACGTCAAACAGTCCAATGCTGGCACCCGGACAGAACAGTGGTATTACAGTAAATCTGCGGTGGAATTAGAGTATAGGGGTGGTAAAATGCGCAATATCCTTGGGCCGCAACTCGAATCGTTGCGCCAATTTTATTCTTGACTATCGTGTTCATATTATATCGCATCTTATTGGTTTGACAATTGAACTTCATGAGGTAGCATTTTATCCGGAATGCCAACGATTTTGCGTTCCACGTTGCCGAGCACTTTAAAAGTTTCCGGCATGCCATCTTGGTAGAGCCGGCCCACAAGGGAGGTGACATGCCATGAACATGGAACTCTCACGGCGCCAGTTTCTTGGGGCGGCCGGAGCGGGTGTGGCGGGTACAGCGCTTGGAGCCTTCGGCTTCGGCGACATCGAAGCGGCCCATGCCAAAGCGATCCGCGACTTCAAACTGGTCAATACTACCGAAACACGCAATACCTGCCCGTACTGTTCCGTCGCGTGCGGCATCATCATGTATTCGAAGGGTGATCTGAAGAAGGGCGAGAGCGCCGAGATCATTCATATCGAGGGCGATACGGACCATCCGACAAATCGCGGCACGCTTTGCCCAAAAGGTGCGGCGCTGCTCAATTTCGTCAAGGCCGAGACGCGCCTGAAATATCCGATGATCCGCAAGCCCGGCTCGGACAAGTTCGAACGGGTTTCCTGGGATGATGCACTCAATCGCGTCGCCCGCCTGATGAAGGATGATCGGGACAAGAACTTCGTTGCGAAAAACAATGATGGTGTGACCGTCAACCGCTGGACGACCACCGGTTTCCTCGCCGCCTCCGCAACAACGAATGAAACGGCGTTTGCCACCTACAAGGTCGTGCGCAGCGCCGGAATGCTGGTATTCGATAACCAGGCACGTGTCTGACACGGCCCAACGGTGTCCAGTTTGGGCCCAACATTTGGCCGTGGTGCAATGACCAACTCCTGGACCGACATCAAGA
>NZ_JBBNAM010000076.1:0-2306 GCF_037994425.1 Phyllobacterium sp. | reverse complement strand
GGTTGACCCCTTCATGCTCGGAGGTCTCCGGCCACCCGTCACCTCTGATCGATCAAAGCCTCACTGATACCGTCAACCAGGCACACGCCTCAAAGTCCGCGCCCCTCCCGCGCGAGCGGGTTCGTTCACTGGCGCAAAGCGGTCATCAATGAGCTGCCTGACCATAGCCCAAAGCAGGCATCGGAAATCCAAAAGCCTTGTATTGCTGGAGCGTCACGGAACCAGCTTCGCAGATGGCGAAGCTGGTTTACAAAGATGAAGTTGCTTCCTCAAACCAGGCCGAGAAAGCAAAATGCTATGAGTGCGGATTTATCTACGATTAGATAGACCGCGTCACGCCACCGTCGACACGAATGTTCTGGCCCGTGATGTAGGCCGCGCCATCAGAGGCGAGAAAAGATACCGTCGCCGCGATTTCCTCGCTCGTGCCATACCGCTTCATCGGCACGCTGTCGCGCCGCTCTTCGGTGGCCGGAAGGCTGTCGATCCAGCCGGGCAGGACATTGTTCATGCGGATGTTCTCGGCCGCATAGGTGTCGGCAAATACCTTGGTGAAGGATGCAAGCCCCGCCCGCGCCACCGCAGAGGTCGGGAACATCGCGCTCGGTTCAAAGGCCCAAGTGGTCGAGATGTTGATGATCGAGCCCGACTTCTGTCGCTGCATCACGGGGGTCACCAGCCGCGTCGGTCGCACCGCATTCAGGAAATAAACGTCGATCCCGGTGTGCCAGTCCTCATCCGTAATCTCAAGGATCGGCTTCCTCGGCCCATGACCCGCGCTGTTCACCAACACGTCAATCCGCCCCCAACGGTCCATCGCACCATCCACTAGGCGCTTCAGGTCGTCGTTGGATTGGTTCGATCCGGTGACACCGAATCCACCAAGTTCCTGCGCCAGTGCCTCGCCCTTGCCCGACGATGACAGAATGGCCACCTTGAAACCATCATCGGCCAAACGCCGGGCCGATGCAGCGCCCATGCCAGAACCACCCGCCACCACGACCGCCACTTTTTCTACCGACATATTTATCTCCCTGATCAGATATCTTGCGAGAACTTGCGCTGTTTGTTGAAACTATCGGAAAGATGATAGCATGCATGGCGTATGCACACGAACCAGAACGACGCTCATCATCCAGTAGAAAAACTATCGAATGGCAGACCGTATCCGACGACTCCCCGCGCTCAACGCATTACGCGCCTTCGAGGTCGCGTCGCGCTACCTGAACTTCCGGCTTCGCGGCTGAAGAGCTTGGGGTGACGCAGGGTGCCGTGGCGCAGCAAGTGCGCGGTTTGGAAGCTGCCCTTGGGCTGAAACTATTCGAACGCCACGCGCGGGCGCTCGCGCTCACCGAGGCCGGGCGCAGCTATGTCGGCAACATTCGCCGGGCGTTTGAGCTGATCTCCGATGCGACAGATTCCCTGAAACCCGAACCACGCCATCTAACCATCAGCGTGACACCGACCTTCGCCTCGCGTTGGTTGATCCCACGCTTGCCGGAGTTTACGGAAACGCATCCTGACATCGACCCGCGGATTTTGGCAACCGACCGGGTTTCCAGTTTCCAGACCGACGCGGTCGACCTGGCGGTCCGTTATGGGCGTCCGCCCTTCGGACCTGGCCTAACCGCCGACCTACTATTTGAACAGGTGATCGTAGCTGTCGCAAGTCCATTGCTGATCGAGAAGCTTGGGCCACCGGCAGTTCCAGAGAATCTCAAGCGTTACGCGTTGCTGCATGACGCTCATGATTTATGGCCCCAGTTTCTGGAAGTCGCCTTTCCGGGAGCGGCCACCACATCCGGTAAGAATATCCGGTTCAACCAAACCTCGCTTGCAATTGAGGCTGCGGCTGCCGGGCAGGGCCTTGCCCTCACCAGCCTGTTCTTTGTCACAGACGACCTTGCCTCCCGCCGGCTAGTCCGCCCGTTCACGACAGAATTGCGTATTGGAGCGGACTTCTATCTTGTCTCGCTTCGGAAGCCACGCCACCCGACCGCTGTCATCGAGGTTCGCGATTGGATGGGAGCGGCCAAGACTGGTGTAACTGACCGAGACATCGGCCCCGGATCAATCGCAGCGGTTAAGTGAATGATTTTCCCCCGCCATTGCCGGTGGTGCTTCTCATCCTGACGATTTGCGACGCCGCGAACTTTGGCAACGGCCGCAATGTCCGGTTTTGTGATGGGTTTCGGATACCGGCCATCCACATATTGGCCTGGCGCTGGGCCGGCGTTCCGAAAGCCTCCAGCGAAAGAACCCGCGGGATGGCGAGCGCGCGGTTCCCGGTCTATGGGGATTTGTGG
>NZ_JBBNAM010000075.1:0-29717 GCF_037994425.1 Phyllobacterium sp. | reverse complement strand
ACACCACACCCATCGTTCTGATGGGTTATTACAACCCCATTTATATTTACGGCGTCGACCGCTTCCTTAAGGATGCGGTCGCGGCGGGCATCGACGGCCTCATCATCGTCGATCTGCCGCCGGAAATGGACGCTGAGCTCTGCATTCCCGCTATCAAGGCCGGTATTAACTTTATCCGCCTGGCAACGCCGACGACTGATGAGAAGCGCTTGCCGAAAGTCCTGCAAAATACGTCGGGCTTCGTCTATTACGTATCGATGACGGGTATCACAGGCTCGGCCCTCCCAGACACATCAAAGGTAGCGGCCGCCGTCGAGCGCATCAAGAAGCACACGGATCTCCCAGTCGTAGTCGGCTTCGGCGTCAAGACCGCTGAACAGGCGAAGGTGATTGGCGGCGCCGCCGATGGCGTCGTCGTCGGCACGGCGATCATCAATGCGGTTGCAAACACAATCCGTCCCGATGGCTCGCTGGTCGCCGATCCGGCCGAAGCTGTCGCCACGATGGTGCAGGGTCTTTCCAGTGGCGTACGGGCCGTGCGGCTTGCAGCAGCCGAGTAGAAGCTCTAAATCACCTGAACCTTTGACGGAAGAACAGGACCGATCATGAACTGGATCACAAATTACGTTCGGCCAAAGATCAATTCGATGCTTGGCCGCCGTGAAATGCCGGAGAATCTGTGGATCAAGGATCCGGAATCCGGCGAAATGGTCTTCCACACGGATCTCGAAAAGAACCAGTGGGTCGTACCGAGTTCCGGCCACCACATGCGCATACCGGCGCGTGATCGTCTCCGGTTCTTCTTTGATGACGGGGCGTTCGAGACCCTTGAGCAGCCAAAGGTCGCCATCGATCCTTTGAAGTTTCGCGACGAGAAGCGCTACATCGACCGGCTCAAGGAACATCGCTCCAAGACCGGCCAGGAAGACGCGATCATCAATGCGCTCGGGACGATCGAAGGCCTGCCGATTGTAGTGACGATCCACGACTTCAGCTTCATGGGTGGCTCGCTGGGGATGGCTGCAGGCGAGTCGATCATCAGGGGCTTTGAAACGGCTATTGCGCAGAAGAAGCCGCTTGTCCTCTTTGCCGCATCGGGCGGCGCGCGTATGCAGGAGGGCATTCTTTCCCTGATGCAGCTTCCGCGCACGACCGTTGCCGTCGAGATGCTCAAGGAAGCCGGACTTCCCTACATCGTCGTATTGACCAATCCCACAACCGGAGGCGTCTCTGCCTCCTATGCAATGCTTGGCGACATTCATATTGCCGAACCCGGCGCCCTGATCGGCTTTGCCGGGCAGCGCGTGATCGAGCAGACCATTCGCGAGAAATTGCCGGAGGGCTTTCAGCGCGCCGAATATCTGAAGACCCATGGCATGGTTGATATGGTCGTGCCGCGTCCGCAGCTGAAATCCACCATTGCACGGCTCCTCAAGATGATGATGGGCCAGCCGGCAACGGAGACGGTCGAGGAGATCGAGGTGCCAAACGGTCTGGCCACCGCTTTTCCGGTTCCGGTCAAAGCCGATTCCTGATGGCGCTGGGCTACACTAGAAGCCGGATGTGCAATGTCGTCGCATGCTGAAAAGGAAATAGAGCGGCTGCTCGGCCTGCACCCGAAAGGCTTCGATCTATCGCTCGGCCGTATCACCCGCCTGCTTGACACGCTGGGTAATCCGCACCTCAGACTGCCACCGGTGATCCATGTTGCCGGCACCAACGGCAAGGGCTCCGCCGTAGCCTTCTCCCGCGCATTACTTGAGGCAGCAGGCTACACCGCCCACGTGCATACCTCCCCACATCTTGTCCGCTGGCATGAGCGCTACCGGCTCGGCGCGCCGGGCGGTGGCAAGATCGTTGACGATGCGGTACTAGCGGAAGCGGTGAAGCGGGTCGCCGAAGCCAATGCCGGACAGGCAATTACCGTCTTCGAGATTCTGACCGCTGTTACCTTCGTTCTCTTTTCCGAGCACCCCGCCGATGCGATCATCCTGGAAGTCGGCCTTGGCGGCCGATTCGACGCCACCAATGTTATTCCGGATCCGGCCGTCAGCGTCATTATGCCGATCTCGCTCGACCACCAGTCCTATCTTGGGGATCGCGTCGAACTGATCGCCGCTGAGAAGGCGGGGATCATCAAACCGCGTTGTCCGGTCGTTATCGGCGCACAGGAGGAGGAAGCCGTGCGGATGGTCCTCATCGAAACGGCAGAGCGGCGCGATTGCCCCTACGCCGTCTATGGTCAGGATTTCTTGAGCTTCGAGGAACGCGGCCGCATGATCTATCAGGACAATACCGGCCTGATGGATCTTCCCCTCCCGAGCCTCCTCGGCCGCCATCAATTGGCCAATGCCGCGGCAGCTATTCAGGCGGTACGCACCGCCGGTTTCAAGGTACCCGAACACGCCGTCGAGCGAGCCATGACTGCCGTCGAATGGCCGGCTCGCATGCAGCGTCTCGTCAAGGGAAAACTGGTCGAGGTCTCGGTGCCCGGCTCGGAGATTTGGCTCGACGGCGGCCACAATCCGGGCGCTGGTTTGGTTGTTGCGGAAGCCATTGCCACGCTTGAGGATCGCAGCCAACGGCCGCTTTTCCTCATCACGGGCATGATTAATACAAAGGACCCGGTCGGGTATTTCCGGGCCTTCACCGGCATGGCCCGACATGTCTATACTGTGCCAATACGCTCCAGCGGCGCGGGCATTCCGCATGACGAACTAGCGCTGGCCGCCAATGAAGCCGGGCTTTCCGCCGAACCCGTCCACTCGGTCGAAAACGCGCTCAAGATCCTGCGCGATAGCTGGGACGCATCCGAACCGGCCCCGCGCATCCTTATTGGCGGGTCGCTCTATCTCGCTGGCGACGTCCTCTCGGACAACGGCACACTGCCCCAATAAAAAACCCGGCGCGAGGCCGGGCTTTTTTGTCTTTGTCCGTGGCTATCAGGCCGCCGAATTTCTGATCCAGTCAGTCAGCTTGCTCTTCGGTGCAGCGCCGACCAGGTTAGCAGCGAGCTCGCCATCCTTGAACATCAGAAGCGTCGGAATGGAACGGACGCCGAACTGCGCAGCGAGTTCTGGATTTTCGTCGATGTTGACCTTCGCGATCGTGACTTTGCCTTCCATCTCCGAAGCGATTTCCTCGAGGGCCGGCGCTATCATCTTACAGGGGCCACACCACTCCGCCCAGAAGTCAACAACAACAGGCTGGCCTGCCTGGATTACATCGGACTGGAAATTGCTCGTGTCGATCTTGACGGTAGCCATAGGCTTTTCCTTGTAGGTTTGTGAATGTGTTGCACATCATGTGGTGAGTCTATCCACTCTCGTCAAGCTCGCTCTTCTCACGATTCAGTGCAAAGGTTCATCTGCCGGCTCATCCCAATCGTTCAAGCGCTCCCTTCATGGCGGCCTCGGGGATATCGATCAGGTGGGGACCTTCGGTAAAGAGCAACGCGGCTTCTATTGTCTTGCCCGGGTAGAGTGGCGCAAGCAGCTGACGGTAGAGTGCAAGCTGTGCAACATAGGTCTCGGGGACGTTTGCGAGAATCTGGGGGGCCGGCCGGTTGGTTTTGTAATCGATGATGACAACGCGGTCGCCTGCCACGGCGAGGCGGTCGATTACACCGGAAACGGCGTGATCCTTGCCACGCAGTGGCAGCGTCCCCATGAGCGCCACTTCGGCTAGCGAGCCGTCTGCGAAGACCGATGCAAACTTCGGATCGTCAAGCACGGTAAACACCGCATGTCGCGCATCCTCAATTTCCTGCGGCTTCCAATCGGAGGCCGCCCGCGCGAGATAGCGATCGGCGGCTGCAATGCGCTGTTCGTCAGAAATGCTGGGTAGTGTTTGCAGCAGTGCATGAATAACGATACCCCTGCGAATGGCAAATGAGGAATTCCTTCGATCGCCCGTGAGCACTGGTGAGCCGGTGACGAGCGGCGCTTCATCATCAGGCTCGATCACCACCGATACGCCTGAGGGAGCAAGAGGCCGCGGGAGGCCGAGTTCGCGCGGCATCGGCTTCCTGAACGCGGCGGGAAAGGCCACCTGGTCGCCTTCGGCTCGTTGTTCGGGAACCGCGATCTTACGATCATCGGGCTCGGTGATGCGATAGCGCCTGGCGTTGACGCCTTCCACGCGGTGATCGAACGGCACGCTCGCATCGCCAAGGCCGGCATCGACCAGGCTGTGCCACGTTTCCGGCGCCTGCCTCACCCCGCGATAGCCGCAGACGATCAGGCGATCCTCGGCGCGGGTCATTCCGACATAGAGCAGTCGGCGATATTCCTCTTCGGCGCGAAGTTTCAACCCGTCGAGCATCGCTCCGGTGAACGCCGTAGCGTGGGCTTTCGACGGAACGAAAAGAAAGCCCTTGCCCTGCCAACCATCTTTCTCCTGCATGTCGAAAGAGATGAGATTGGGATTTCGCCCACCCGCCGAAGCCGCGCTGCCCGGATCGACGAGGAAGACGACGGCAGCTTCCAGCCCCTTGGATGCATGGACGGTCATGATCCGCACTTCGTTCCGGCTCTGGTCGAACTCACGCTTGATCTCCGGCGTTGCCGCCTCCAACGTCTCGAGAAATGCCTGAAGGCCCGGTAATCCCGTCCGTTCGGTCGCAATCGCGTAATTCTGGAACTCGTCGATCACATCGCCGGCCTCTTGACCAAGACGCGCCAGAAGGTCACGCCGCGCACCACCAGGGCCGAGGATATCGGCGTAAAATTCAAACACCGGCAGCGTATCGACACGGCTGCGCCACTCCTTCAATCGATGCGCGACGGCATGGAAGGTAAGGTCGTCCTCCGCGCGACTGTTCAGCCGATCGAACAGCGTTTCGTTCTCGGCGCGGCCATGTGCGAGATCGAACAGTTGATCGTCTCCAAGCTTGAAGAGTGGGCTTTTCAACAGGGCGGCGAGCGACAGATCGTCGGATGGCAGCAACATGAACCGGCCGAGCGCCATCAGATCCTTGATAGCAATATGATCGGTGAGTTTCAGGCGGTCCGCGCCCGCGACCGGAACATGGCGCCTTTTCAATTCGCGCGACAGCGCATGCATGAACTGGTCGCGTTTGCGCACCAGCACCATGATGTCGCGGGCTTCGAGTTGGCGGCTTTGTCCCGGGAGCGCCTCTCCGTTCTTCATCCAGAGCTCGATGGTCTTTGCGATCTGCTCGGCAAGGCGCACGGGCGGCGCGCGAAGACTGTCGACCGGCGTACGCCAATCGTCGACTTCCGGCGTCGTCTCCGGAGTTAGCATGTCCCATATCTCAACTTCGCCGGGATCGCCGCCGCGTATCGCCGTGTGGACCGTGGCCCCGTGATCGCGGCCAAATCCCCTATGCGCTTCGGCACGCCCAAAAACCCGATCCACCGCCGACAGCACATCGGGGGCCGAACGAAACGAAAAATTGAGATTCACCTTGGCGAAACTCAAATCGGCTTGCAAGGCGTTGCGTTCAGTCGCCTTGCCATGGGCGGCAAAATCTTCGGGGACAGCTCCCTGGAACGAGTAAATCGACTGCTTTTCATCGCCGACAGCAAACAGGGTGCGGCGTACTTCGCGGGCCGTCCTGCCGGCGAAGAATTCCTCGCTAAGGAGCCGGACGACCTTCCACTGGTTCGGGCTCGTATCCTGCGCCTCGTCGACGAGGATGTGATCGATACCCTTGTCGAGCTTGTACTGGACCCATGGCCCGGCATCCTGGCGGGCCAGCAAATTAACCGTGCGCACGATCAGGTCGTCGAAATCGAGGAGACCGCGGGCGCGTTTCATCTGCTGGTAACGACCAACAAGTTCGTCTACCAGCACGAGCGCCGAGAGGGTAAGCCCTAAAAGCCTATATTGTTTGAGGCGATCGAGGCCACTTCGAACACGCTCTGCCGCCCGATCGAAGCGATCTTCGAAGTCAGGGACTCTGTCCACCACCGCCCGGGTGCAGATTTTGTTACCCCTGATCAACTCGCCGGATTTCAGGAAGAAGGCTTCGCGCAGGATATCTTCCCGTTCATCAGTCCGGCGTGCCTGTTCGACCGAGCGGATCAGCCAGGCGAAATCGACAACCCGCTTGGCGCCTTCGGAAATGTCGAGAAGCTCGCCGAGCACCGCATCGTCAAGTTCGGTCAACGGCCAGAATTCAGCAAGGAGGTTCTCTTCCGTCTCGTTACCCGTAAAGCCGAAATGCGCATAGAAGGTCTGGCGGCGCAAATCGTCATGGCCGACTTCGCGAATGAATGCCGTAAGTTCGTGCCGTTTGATGATCGCCTCATCGAGCAGCGCCTGCAGGCCGAATTCTCCGGCAGCGTCGAGGACGTCGCCAAAGGCGCTGGCGAGTTTCACATTGTGATCGACCCGTGCGGTTTGAAGCAACTGCCTGCGGGCTTCACCTACGAGTGCGATCTGCATCAGGTCGTCCATCAGCTCGAAGTGGCCGGCGATGTTCGCTTCAAGTGGAAACTGGTGCAGGATCGCTTCGCAGAAAGCGTGGATGGTCTGGATTTTCAGACCGCCCGGCGTCTCGAGGGCACGCGCGAAGAGGCGCCGCGCCTGGGTCAACCTTTTGGGTCCAGGACGCTCGCCATCAATTTTCTCAATTGTCCGGCTGAGCGCCTCCTCGTCCATGGTCGCCCATTCCGACAGGCGGGCAAAGACGCGGTTCTGCATGACCGCAGCGGCGGCCTTGGTATAAGTGAGGCAGAGAATCTTGGACGGGTCGGTACCGTCGAGAAGCAGGCGGATCACACGTTCTGTCAGAACATGGGTCTTGCCGGAGCCGGCATTTGCCGACACCCAGACGGAATCCCTGGGATTCGCCGCCCGGTTCTGGTCGCGAATTGTTTCCGCGGGAATGACGATCGGTTTCTTCATAGGCCGTCACCATCATCGTCGGAGCCCCCGGCCGACCATTCGAGCACCCGAGCTAGGTGATCGTAGTCGCCCGTCAAATCACCCTCCTTGAACGGAAGTGCGCGAGAGAGATAGCCTTTCCCGACATCGCGATAAGCGCTCAGCAATTCGCCGAGGCGGCGCCACGCCAATTCGCCCAAGTCCGGCGCGGATTTGCTGCTGCCGCGAACGTCGAGGATCGATTCCGGTATAACCTTGCCTTTCGGTTTGAGGCGGACGTAAAGCAGATCGGAAGCATTGCGCCTGCCGACTTCCTGAAAGGCGCCACGGGCGAGAAGCGCCGCTTCCAGCGCAAGCTGCGGTGCCAGCAAGATGTGCGCCTGCCGGGGCGAGGGCGTCGAGCCGGTCTTGTAATCGATGATTTCGACAGTTCCGTCGCGCCGTACGTCGACGCGGTCGGCGCGCCCCGACAAAGTGACGCCTGTCGAATCGACCGGAATCCTCTTTGATGCGATCTCCGCGTGCCGTTCAGCGATGAATTGGGCCCGCCTGCGCTCCCAATTGACGAACTCCGGCACGAGCATCTGAAACCGTGGCCACCAGACAGCGTCGATCTCTTCGGGAAGCGCACTCGCATCGAAATGACGCCGCCCAATGGCGAGCATACTCGCCATCGCCTCGGCTTCCGCCGGGTCAGTGTTCCGACCCGTGAAGTCCGCGAGGATATCGTGGAAGAGCGAGCCTCGTTCGGCCACATCGGGATCGCGGATCAGCGGTTCGATCGGGCGCAGGCGCAGGATGCGGCGGGCGAAGATGGCATAGGGATCGCGCCGCAGCGTTTCGATTTCCGTGACTGAGAAATGCTTCGGCCGCGCATCGAGCGGCGGCCTGGGCTCCGGCCGTTTGACGAAGTCCTCATCAGCGGCGCGGTCGATCTCGCGGGCCCAACCAAGATACTTGGCGCCCCGTTGCCTCAGCGTTGCACCTGCCTCCTTGCCAAGCACCGTGTCCAGCCGCTGTAGCCAGCGCGAAGCTACCGTAGGCGCGTTGGCCGAGCGCTGTGATCGCGTCAGGACTACCTTTCTCATGCCCATCGCCATCTGGAAATCATGGGCAGCAAGACCAGCTCGTCGTTCCGGCGGCTCAAGCTTGATGATGGACTTCATTGGCCTCGACATGAACGGATCATTGCGCGTCTTGCCCGGCCACGACCCTTCGTTAAGGCCGCCAATGACAACCGTATCGACTGTTTGCAAGCGAGCCTCTAGCGCGCCCCAGATATAGAGGCGAGGATGAGCGCCGACTTTCGGTTTCACGACTTCGCCTGCAAGCAGTGCCTCGACCATGGCAGGCCATTCCGCCGGAGCAAATTCCAACGCCGCTTCGGTCGATACCAGATTCCGCAGGAACGCAGCAAACTGTTCGCCGGCTGGGCCCTCATAGAGTGCTGCAATATCGTCCTTGTCGTCACGCGCCAGATTTTCGAGCGCCGCGACGGTTGCATGAATGATTTCGGGCATGGCGACAGAGCTGGCTTGCTTGGCCATGGCGACAAGCGGGGCCACGCATTGGCTCAGCGCATCGCAGATTGCCCGTGCCTCCTCGATGTCTGTTGCCGATATCTGCCGCAGCCAGATAGGCTCGAAGGGCGTGCCGCTCGTTTCTGCAAGGCGTCGATTGAAGAAGGCTCCAAGTTCCGAGAGGGTTGCCCGCCCCGTGCCTCCGCGCAGGGCGACGAGCTCCACGGTAGCGCAAACCCTACGTACCTTACCGCTCTCCCGGCCAATCCGGGTCAGGGGGTGTTTGAGCAGCGCAAGCAAGGCGGCGGGATCGCCCGGGCTAAACACCGTTTCGAGCGCCAGGCGCATCAGTGTGGCTGGCGGTGTTTCGCGCAGCGCACGACCACCAGAGTCGTCCGCAACGATGTTGAACCGGGCAAGTTCCGTCGATACCCGCCGGGCAAGATCCCGGTCGGCCGTGACCAGCGCCGCGGTCCGACCCGGTTCCTCCAGAGCCTCGCGTAGTGCCAATGCCGTCGCAAGCGCTTCCTCGCGTTCGTTTGCCGCCTCAATCAACGAGATATTGCTGATGGCTGCGGGGAATTCAGCGCTCGCCCGGTCGAGCATTGCCCACGCATCGCTCGTTTCGGCTGGGCGCATCGCCTCGCTGACAAGGCGCTCGCGCGCCCGCATTTCCGGTTTCGGCGTTCCAAGCGGAACGATATCGTCCCGCAGGACCGCGAGTTCGCCGAGAAGCTTTCTCAACCCGTATTGCGGATGCCCGAATATCGAAGGATTGTCGTCGACTTTCGCCAGAAGATCCCAACTGGCCGCGTCGAGATCCCGGTCCAGGCCGGGCAGTACGACAGCGCCCTGCGGAAGTGATGCGATCGCCGCGAGCAGTTTGGCTGTCGCCGGGATCGACCCGGTTGAACCTGCGGCAATGACGGGACCCGAAGGCGGATTGCGCACAAGGCGCTCCGCTTCAAGTTCGATGAGGCGATTACGGTGCGCACTGGGGTTGGAGCGTCGGCGTTCCTCCAGAATCTGCGGCCAGATTCCAGTGACGATATTCAGAAACTCCAAAGTTACTTGCCACCAATTGGGCAAGTCTTCCGACACGATGTTGCCAAGCGTTGTCCAGCCGCTCGCTTCCGTTTCCACCTGATCCATCAGCCCCGCAAGGTCGCGCGCCAGCCATATGGCGTCGGCAGTTGTCGCCGGAATGGCTATCTCTTCGTTGCCGAACAATGCGCGAACGTGGTCGGGCAGGCGCTCTCGCCAGGGCCGCACCAGGGTCGCAAGGAGCAAGAGCCGTTCCGTTGCATTTATCGGCGGCGAAAGGTCGAAGAACGCCTCCGACCCCATGTCGAACATCGCCGCGTCCTCGTCCACATCGCCGAGCGGTCTTATGACCGGAAGGATCGCCGACTTGACCGGACTTTTTTCGACAAGCAGGGAACGCAGGGTCCTTGCCGCGCGCCGCGTCGGGACGTAGATCGTTGCGCGCGCCAAGGCCATCGGATCAAGGCGATCGAGGGGAAATCCGGGAATGAGGGTTCCGGACTGGATGGCCTCGATCAGCGCAGGGAGAAATGGAACGCCGGGTGCGATCGAAAACACCCGCGGCCGCGTGCGCTCAACCATGAACCTTGTGTGCGGCGATGGCCGCTTCCGCCTCGCCGATTGCACCAGGTGTTCCGACCGTCAGCCATAGACCATCCATCGGAACCCCGTAGAGTCGGTCTGCGGCAATGGCTTCATCGAAATAGCGGTTGAGGGAGGCCCTGCCCGCCTTCGCCCCAGCAAAGATACGCGGGTGGATGATTGCTGCACCCGCATAAATGAACGGCGATGTCTCGCCTGCCTCCAGACGGCGAAGCTTTCCTTCAGGGGCTATATGAAAATCGCCGCGCCCATCGTAACCGGTTGCCTGGCTCTTGTCGGCAATCATCAGAAGAATATCCATCCGGGCATCATCCCATCCTTCGGCCAGCAGGACAAGATTTGGGCGGGAACCATCGATCCAAAACGTGTCGGCGTTGAGCACGTAAAAGGCATCAGCGCCAAGTTGCGGCAGCGCCTTGATGATGCCCCCCGCCGACTCAAGCAGTTCGCCGCGCTCATCGGACACGATGATTGCCGGTGATTTCAATTCTGCGAGGTGGTCCTCGAGCTGACCGGCAAGATGATGCACGTTGACGATCGCCCGGCGAACATCGGCCGCTCGCAATGCATCGAGGGTCCAATCAATCAATGGTTTGCCGGCTGCCTTAATCAGAGGCTTTGGCGTGGTGAGGGTGAGCGGCGCCATGCGAGTGCCAAGGCCCGCTGCAAGGACCATCGCCGTGCGAGGACATTTCATCAATCGGTCTCCGGATCAAGAATACCGGCCTTCTGGCACCAATTCCTGATCGGTGCTAGTGCCTCATGGCGCATCGCGCCGATGAAATAGGTCTGAATACGCGGAAGGTGTTTTAAATAGAATGGTTTGCCGTCGCGTTCGTCCAGGCGTACGAAAATGCCGAGAATCTTGGCGTTGCGCTGTGCAGCCATGATCGCGAAGGCCTTGCGGAATGTCGCTTCATCAAATGTTGCGTCGGCGGCTCGCCGTTCATCGAGGTAGGCAGCGAGCAGTTGGTCCTGCAGCACCGGAGAACTAGTCACCCGTGCGTCGAGGATAAGCGAGGCCACGTCATAGGCCGAGGGTCCGATCATCGCATCTTGAAAATCGATCAGCCCGACACGCTTCATTCCCTCACGGTCGGGGCACCACAAGATGTTGGGCGAATGAACGTCTCGAAGCAATAAACTTTGCTCCACATCAATTAGCTGGCTAAAGACTCGATCCCACGCTTCCACGAATTCCTCTTTTAGCTGGGGCGCCAGCGGCGTGCCCCGCATGCGCGGCACATACCAGTCAGAGAGCAGTTCCACCTCGATCATCATCGCGCCGCGATCGAAGCTGTGGATATGATGTGTATAACCGTCAGCGGCATCGATGTCCTGCGGCCACGGTTGTTGATGCAGCCTGGCAAGCAAGCGAACGGCCGCCTCGTAGCGTTCGGTAATTGGGGCACCCAATTCATCGAGAATGCCGATACTGCCGAGATTTTCTATAAGGAGGAAGCCGGCATCGAGGTCGGCCGCATAAATCTCGGGAACAGAGAACCTCCTTGCGCGCAGCAACTTGTCGAGGGCGACGAAGGCGGTCACCGATTGGGAAAGATGCGCAATCTGCATATAGGTCTTGCCGTCGCGAAGGACCGGCCCGCCCGGGTTGTACGGCGAATTCATCAGGACGAGCGGAGACTGCTCACGCCTCGCGATTGTCTCATAGCTGCGAGCCGACGCGTCACCAAGAAGGTAGCGGCGCTCGGCCATGCCAAAGCCGGATGCCGCGAGAAACGTTCGAATGGCGAGCGACCGCTGCACGCGAGCCAGCGCAGAGGGATCACCTTCAATCAGCGCCTCGCGCCCCTCCCCCAAGCTCGCCAACGTGACGCGGAGCGTCTCGCCTGGCAATGCTTCTGCCCCCCGTTCAGGCCACTCGACCAGGACCACGCCGTCCTCCAGCGCCTCCTCTAGACCAAGCTCGTCAATTTCCGCGGCTGAGGATAGGCGATAGAGGTCAACATGACTGACCGGCAGGCGCAACTCCGGATAGGATTGAACGAGTGTGAAGGTGGGGCTCGGAACTTCGTAGTCGTTGTCGGCGGCAATGGTGCGGATGAGCCCGCGGGCGAGGGTCGATTTGCCCGCACCGAGATCACCCGACAGTGCCACCAAGTCACCCTTGCGCAGCGCCAGCGCAAGGTCCTGTCCAAACCGCTCGGTATCTTCGGTCGTTGCCAGTTGAACAATCATCGATGCCATAGGTGCCTTATTCGGCGGCGATGCTGAAGGTCCGCGCCTCAAGCGGGAAGCGGCATGTCACCAGCGTGCCCCTGCCGGCGGCACTGTCAATTTCGACCGTACCACCGTGCAGTTCAACGAATCCCTTCACGATGGAGAGGCCCAATCCGGCCCCGCGCTTGCGGCCGCCATTCGGATAGGGTTGGAAGCGTTTGAATATGCTGTCGAGCACGTAGGCCGGCATTCCCGGTCCCTTGTCCTCGACGCTGAATATCATTTCGGCCTGTTCGCGCCAGCAAGCAAGCGTTACCGTGCTGCCGTCAGGCGCGTAGTTTGCCGCATTGCCCAACAGGTTGGCGAGCACCTGTTTCACACGGCTCGCATCGGCCCGGAACGAGCCCGTCCCGGGGGCGATGCGGATATCGAGAAGGATGTTGTGTTCCTTGAGCCGGTCGGCGACCTTTTCCGATGCAGTCGTGATGGCGTCGGCAACCGAAACATCGCTAATATCGAGCTCCATAATGCCGGCATCGACAGTCGCTAGGTCAAGGATATCGTTGACGATCGTCAAGAGAACCGAGGACGACGTCCCGATATGGTCGAGATAGTCGCGCTGCTTGTCGTTGAGCGGACCGGTCATCGGCGTTTGCAGAAGTTCCGTAAAGCCGATGATATTGGTCAACGGGGAGCGCAATTCATAGGAGACGTGCTGCACGAAGTCGTTCTTCAGTTCGTCCGTGCGTTCCAGCGCTTCGTTCTTTTCCTTCAATGCCCGCTCGACTTGTACGGAATCGGTCATATCGACAAAGGTCAACATCGTCTGACCATTCGGCAACGGCGCTGTCGCGTAGGATAGAATCTTGCCGGTGCTTAGCTCTATATGGCCGGAGAGCGACTGCCTTTCATCATCAAAACCAGTCACGGTCGTCACGAAGGCTTCCCAATGGGCCGAATCTGAAACAGGCTCACACAGGCGACGGACAGCCGAAATGTGCATGCCTTCAGCGATCTGCTCGCGCTTGAGCGACCAGAGAGAGGCGAAGGCAGGATTGGAGAGTCGTATTTTACCGTCGGAGCCGAACACGGCCACCCCTTCGGCCAAATGATCGAGCGTCTGGCCTTGCACCTTGATCAACGTGTTGTAGCGACTTTGCAGTTCGAGCTTTTCTGTCAGGTTCTCGAACACCCAGGTGATGCCGCCCTTCGGCTGGGGATTGACGATCACCCGAAGTGTCCTGCCATCGGTCAGATACCAGAGATGTTCCTGGGGTTCCACTGAATGGTAGGCGGAGAGGACCTGCTCCTTCCAGCGCCGCCAGTCCGGTTGCTCCGGCAAAATCCCGTCACTGCGGAATCGGTCGAGCAGCATGGAGTTGTCGGGATTGCTTTCTAGATACGATGTCTCAAGTCCCCAGAGCTTGCCAAAGGCCTGATTGAAGAACTGCAGCTTACGGTTGGCATCGAACATTGCCACGGCGGAGTTCAACTGGTCCAGCGTGTCGGAGTGGTTGAGAACCGTCCGCTTGAACTCCTCACGAATGAGTTCAACTTCGCTGATGTCAACAGCAATACCGGCCGAACCTGTCGTGCCGGCAACATCAGTGACACGGAAAACCCGCCGGTCTCCACCGACGACGGTCGACAACTGGTCGTTGAAACGCCGCGTCGACGATTTTTCCCGCTCGATGCGCTCGCGCGCCTGCGCCCCGAACAATTCACGTGACTCGCTGACTGCGGCGTGAACCTCACGCGCGTCGACCGCCTTGGCGTAGGCCAGATTGGCCCAGTTGAAGCGGCCGTCAGCATCACGGCTCCAGGCCGGCATGTCGACTGCCTCGAGCAATCCGCGCAAGGTGCTGATCGCTTCGGTCAGTTGGTAATTCTCGGTCTTGAGCAACGCTTGCTCGGCTCTTGCCTCACCCAGATTGATGAAGCGAACGATGGCATAGCCGCCCGACGTGCGCCCCTGGATTTCGAGCGGTGCCCCCTTCGTCGTTTCGACGGTTATGTCGAAGGGGCGCGCCTTTTCGCGCAGAGCGGCAATAAAGCGATCAAGCAAGGTAACCGAATCGACACGCAACCACCGGCCGAATGCAAGGAAAAGCGACCGCGGTTCTGGCACGCCGATCTCCGGCGGCAAGCTGCCTATCAGGTTGGGCGTGCTCGAGCCACCTTCCCAAACGACGATGCGCTGATCCTTGAGGTTCAGCATGGCTTCGTTGCGCTGCACCGTAACATTGAGGTCGGCGACCTTGTCGCGGAGCTGGCGGTTCTCGTTGGCTATCCGGCTGCGCTCGCGGATCAGCCAGCCGGCCGAGAGCAGAGCGGCGCCCATGGCGCCGAGGAACATGGCGAATTGAATGACCTCGAACGTGCCGAACTCGACGCCAAAGGGCGTGCTGATCTTGCCGAGTGCATCCTCTGCATGCGCCGCGAGTGAGAAGGCCGAAAGAATTGCAAGAGTCGAACAGGCGCAGCGCGCCAACGTCCGCAGTCCCTTCAGCACCGGTGATATCCGTGCTGGATGTCTCCTGCGAACACCGCTTTCAATCTTCATATCAACCGTCGCTACCCCATCTGGCGAATGCCGCTGCTCCTTTCCCCTCGATTTTTCAATCGTTTGGCCCACCGGGAACAGCGCTATCCCGAATCACTAGAATAAACCTTGAGCGAATCGACGGGAAGAACTGGCGGCAAAAAAGAAAGCCGGAGAATTTGTCAATCCTCCGGCATCCATATCTTGTGTCTATATTGAATCAGATCAATATCTGTAGTGGTCAGACTTGAACGGGCCTTTCGGCGTTACACCGATATAGGCAGCCTGTTCTTCCGAAAGGACCGACAATTTTGCACCAAGCTTGTCGAGATGCAGGCGCGCAACCTTTTCATCAAGGTGCTTGGGCAGGACATAGACCTCGTTCTTGTACTTCTCACCACGGCTGTAGAGCTCGATCTGGGCAAGTACCTGGTTGGTGAACGAGGCGGACATGACAAAGCTCGGATGGCCAGTTGCGTTGCCGAGATTGAGCAGGCGGCCTTCCGACAGCAGCAGCAGGCGCTTGCCATCCGGGAACTCGATCATGTCGACCTGCGGCTTGATATTCGTCCACTTGAGATTGCGCAGCGCGACGACCTGGATCTCATTGTCAAAGTGGCCGATATTGCCGACGATAACCATGTCCTTCATCTTGCGCATTGCATCAAGAGTAATGACGTCCTTGTTACCCGTCGTCGTGATGACGATATCGGCGGTCGGGGCCGCATCTTCGAGCGTAACGACTTCGAAGCCATCCATGGCGGCCTGCAGGGCGCAAATCGGATCGACTTCCGTCACCTTGACGCGCGCCCCGGCGCCGTTGAGCGATTGAGCCGAACCCTTGCCGACGTCGCCATAGCCGCAGACCACGGCAACCTTACCTGCCATCATGACATCGGTAGCGCGACGGATGCCATCGACGAGCGATTCCTTGCAGCCATACTTGTTGTCGAACTTCGACTTGGTAACACTGTCATTGACGTTAATGGCCGGGAAGGGCAGCAGGCCCTTCTTCTGCAACTGATAAAGACGGTTGACCCCCGTCGTCGTCTCTTCCGTCACGCCCTTGATCGCTTCGCGCTGTTTCGTGAAGAAGCCCGGCGTTTCCTTCATGCGCTTCCTGATCTGCGCGAACAGGATTTCCTCTTCCTCGCTGCCGGGGTTCGAGAGGACATCTTCACCAGCTTCGGCGCGTGCGCCGACAAGGATATACATGGTGGCATCGCCGCCATCATCGAGGATCATGTTCGAAGGCTGACCGTCCGGCCACTGGAAAATCTGGTCCGTATAGGTCCAATACTCTTCGAGGGTTTCGCCCTTGACTGCGAAGACCGGCGTGCCGGTGGCGGCAATTGCTGCTGCTGCGTGATCCTGGGTCGAGAAGATGTTGCACGAGGCCCAGCGGACCTTGGCACCAAGGACCTGCAAAGTTTCGATCAGAACTGCGGTCTGGATCGTCATATGGAGCGAGCCCGTGATCCGGGCGCCCTTCAGCGGCTGCGACGGGCCGAATTCCTCACGACTCGCCATCAGGCCCGGCATCTCTGTCTCAGCGATCTCGATTTCCTTGCGACCCCACGCGGCCAATTCAAGGTCCTTGACGACGTAATCCTGCTTCTCGGCCATGTTTGCCAACTCCGTTTTTCGCAAATTCGTTATGGCCGCTCGATCAAAAGAGGCGGCCGGAGATGGTGTTGACTAGCAGATTAGGGGGCCGCGCACAATGGGATATAAAGAAATCCTTATGCGTGCATATGCAGCGGACCTCAGATATGGGGATTGCGGGCACCAATAACCGCGTCAGGCTTCCTCGCCAAACTTGTCGGCGATCAAGGCGCCGAGCGCATGCATCACCTCACGCGCCTGAATTCCCGACGCACTGACCTTGATGCAGCAGCCAGGCGAAGCCGCTAGCATCATGAGGCCCATGATTGAGGTGCCGCCAACTGTCATGCCATCCTTTTCCACGCGCACGTGGGCATCGAAGCCATCGACGAGTTGAACGAACTTGGCTGAAGCGCGCGCGTGCAATCCGCGCCGATTGATGATCTCGAATGACTCCACAAGCGCGCTATCCGGATCGAATGTACCGGTCGTTTCTGCAGTCAGACGCATTCATGACCTCTATTTGGCTGTCAGCACCTGGCTGGCCACGTTGATGTATTTTCGTCCGGCGTCCTGGCCCTCGCGCAACGATGCCGCCATGTCATTGGTCAGGCGTACACTCGAGAGCTTGATAAGCATGGGCAGGTTTACCCCGGCTATTACTTCGATCTTGCCCGATTCCATAACGGAAATGGCAAGATTGGAAGGCGTTCCGCCAAACATATCCGTCAGGATGATGACGCCTGAACCGTTGTCGGCGCGGGCAACAGCATCGACGATATCCCGGCGACGCTGTTCCATGTCATCATCCGCACCGATGGATACGGTTTCCAAATATTCCTGCTGGCCGACCACATGCTCAACAGCATGGTGAAATTCTTCGGCCAGTCTTCCGTGCGTCACAAGCACGAGTCCGATCATTCTGAAACTGCTCCTGTCGCGCTGCGCCCTTCAGATTGGGCTTTTTTCTGCGCATTGAATGCCCCGTTTGGCAGGTGTCGCATTCTGGCAGGACGAATCGCGAAGGCAAGTGGAAAAATGGCACCAACAAGACGCACAGTCATTTTATCGCAGTACATAAGATCAAGCATTTGGATTAGCTGAGGAATTTTTTCCATGGAGGGTCGAAGAGCCTTGCTTCTATGGCCCTGCAGGCTGCCTCGACTTCTCGTTCAGGTAGGCGAAGGCGCTGAATTGCGACGCCCTGAAGTTGCACCCTATCGTCACCGGCAAATCGAATTGCGCTGGCTGCACCAACGAGTTCGACGGCAAGATGAATGATGGCGGCGGCTTCATGGTCGACGGCGTGCAGGCCCGACCCGCGCACCTCCAACCCGGCCTGAAGCGAGGTTGGCGCCTCACAGACGAGACGCCCGGACAACGCACGCAATTGACATTGATCGTCACTCACCAGCGCGGCAAACGAGCCTCTCGCATTCGCGCGGTCAACAAGCGCTCGTGCAATAGACGACTTGCCGGCACCTGACGGCCCCGTAATCAGGACACCTCGGTCGCCCACGATGACGGCCGTTGCATGAAGGAGCTCCGCTCGCGCGGGGACTTGGCTGGTCATCAGGCCTCGACCGGAAGGATAGCGGTAAAGCGCGCGCCGAGGTAGTTTTCAGGATCCTTGGAATCGAGGATGTTTTCGGCATTGAGCGTGCCCCCATGCGCCTCGATGATCTGGCGGCTGATTGACAGCCCGAGACCGGAGTTCTGGCCGAACGCCTCACCCGAAGGGCGGTCCGTATAGAATCGCTCGAAGATACGATCGATCTGCTCGACCCGGATGCCGGGACCGTTGTCTTCCACCAGGATGCGAATGCGATCGCCCATATGCTGCAGCGAAACGGTAATGACGCCGCCTTCTTCCGGTACGAATGACCGCGCATTCTCGATGAGGTTCGACACGACTTGTCCAAGCCGAAGATCGTGGCCAACGACATAGAATCCCTTCCTGTTGTAGGGAAGCTTGCCGACTAACAATTCGATCCGCGTGTTCTTCTTGTTGCGCCGGACCTCACGGGCAGCGGTAACGAGATTACCGACGAGCATCTTGAGATCGACATGCTCGGAATCCTCGCGCGCCAATTCGGCATCGAGGCGCGACGCATCCGAAATATCGGTGATCAGCCGGTCGAGCCGTTTTACATCATGCTGGATTACATCCATCAGCCGCTTGCGCGATTCATCGTTCTTTGCAATCGGCAGGGTCTCAACGGCGCTGCGCAGCGAGGTGAGCGGGTTCTTCAGTTCGTGGCTGACATCGGCCGCAAAGCTCTCGATCGACTCGATGCGGGCGTAGAGCGCATTGGTCATGTCGCGGATCGACGTCGACAGGTGGCCGATTTCATCCTGGCGTTCGGAGAAATCCGGGATTTCCTCGCGGTTCTTCACGCCATGGCGCACACGGTCGGCCGCTGCAGCGAGCCGGCGTAAGGGATTTGCGATAGTGGATGCTAGAAACAGCGAAAGGATCGCCATGACTAAGGCGGCGACCGTGAAGACACGAATGATGGCGTAGCGCTCGCCCTGGACGATCTTGTCGATGTCGCCCCCTTCCGTCGAGAGCAGCAGCACGCCAAGGACAGCGCGGAACCGCTGTATCGGCACGGCCACGGAAACGATTTGCTCGCCCTTCTCCGTCATCCGGACGACGGTGGCCGGTGAGCCGGTCAGCGCCTTGACGATTTCCGGGTAGGATGAGCCATTGCCGCCCGGCTGTTCCTGATAGATCGGGAGATCACTCCGGCGCAGAAGTCGGGTCATGCGGTTGGTCAGGCGCTCGAAGAAAGTCGGTTCTTCGCCATCGATGGGCGGCAGTTCGTAGCGCAGCACTTGTCCGCGTGAGTAAAGGTGGCGTGAATCGAGAAGGAGGTTGGAGTCGCGGTCATAGATGCGGGCGCGCGTTCGCGTTGGTGAAATCAGGCGGCGAAGCACCGGGGCGACACGCTCGGGGTTGATCGGAAAATCGAGATTGTCGAGAACATCTGGCGATGGAGTGATGCTCTGGCCTGCCTGCAGTTCAAGCAGTTTCTCTGGATCGATGGCGATCGAGTTCGTATCGACCGTCGCGGACGAGGCAATGGCCCCGGCGATGATCTCCCCTTGCGTCATCAGGCTTTCCACCCGCGCATCGATCAACCCGTCGCGAAACTGGTTGAGATACATGATGCCGGACAGGAGAACCGCAAGACCGGCCAGGTTGAGAAACAGGATGCGCCGGGTCAGGCTCGAAAATAGGTAGTTGCCGAAGACGCGATTGAGCGGCTTGAAAAAACGCCGCAAGGCAAGCGAACGCTTGCGACGCATGACGGCGCTTTTGCGCGTGATATTGCCGCTTTGTAGCCCGGCTACCATTTATTCCTCAGAAACCTCAATCGCGGTGTCTCATGGCATCCATGTCGCCACGAGACAACCTTGTTTTACAGCGGATCACGCGCCTGTGAAAGCAAAGGTCCGCTTCGCGTTCAATCAATCAAAGTATACCCGCGCTATTGTATCAGGTTTCACGAAAACGGTAGCCCACACCGTACAGTGTTTCGATCATGTCGAAGTCGTCGTCGACAACCTTGAACTTCTTGCGGAGGCGTTTGATATGGCTATCGATCGTACGATCGTCAACATAGACCTGCTCATCATAGGCGGCATCCATGAGCGCATCGCGGCTTTTGACCACGCCAGGACGCTGGGCGAGCGAGTGCAGGATCAGGAATTCAGTGACCGTCAGCGTAACCGGCTCTCCCATCCATGTGCAGGTGTGACGCTCCTGGTCCATGACGAGCTGGCCGCGTTCGAGCGACTTTGCCTGGGGGCTTCCCGGTTTGACCGTGCCATCGCGCGCGGCGACGCGGCGCAAGACAGCCTTGACCCGCTCCACGAGAAGGCGCTGCGAGAACGGCTTGGTGATGAAATCATCGGCGCCCATCTTGAGGCCGAACAATTCGTCGATCTCATCATCCTTGGACGTAAGAAAGATAACGGGTAAATCGGACTTCTGGCGCAGACGGCGAAGCAATTCCATGCCGTCCATACGTGGCATCTTGATGTCGAAAATGGCAAGGTTCGGCGGGCGGGCCATCAAGCCATCGAGCGCGGACGCACCATCCGTATAGGTCTCGACACGATAACCTTCCGATTCAAGCGCAATCGAAACGGAGGTCAGAATGTTGCGATCGTCGTCGACGAGCGCGATCGTCTGCATTGCGGGTACTTCCCTCATGCGCTGTCTTTCCTTATGCCATTGGTCTGCATCCGCTTGTGCAGTACAAATTAGGTACAAAATGTGGCACAGATCCGCGACCATGTCATCCTCGGCGGTACCCTTCGCTCTTACGTAAAGGGAAGATAGCCGAATTTTCCCTTTAGTTAAACCGATTTAAAAATATTTAAATTCTTTAAATCGATTAAATATTTGATACTATTCGATTTTTCTGCTTTTGACGAGGGGTGGCCGCATTCTTGCACGACTGTGCGAGAAGGCGGCAAACGTTTCTATTGACCCTAACAACGGCGGACACATGACTAGAGAAACCGGTATTCACAACGCGGCAATCGCGCTCGGCAACTCAGGCTTGAAGGAACTTTCGGCGGTTTATTACAACCTCGAAGCAGCAGAACTCTATGAAGAAGTCGTGCGCCGCGGCGAAGCACAGCTTACGGCCCAAGGTGCACTTGTCGCCCGGACCGGTCAGCACACTGGCCGGTCGCCAAAGGACAAGTTCGTGGTCCGCGATGGGTCCACCGAATCCCACGTATGGTGGGATAACAACGCCCCTATGTCACCGGAATCCTTCGAATTGCTCTATGCCGATTTCATGGAGCAGGCAAAGGGCAAGGAGCTGTTCGTGCAGGATCTCGTCGGCGGCGCCGATGACGATTACAAGCTCAACACCCGGGTGATCACAGAGTTTGCCTGGCACTCACTGTTCATCCGCAATCTGTTGATCCGCCCCGCGCGCGAAGCGCTTTCGAGCTTCGTGCCGCAGATGACGATTATCGACCTGCCGTCGTTCCGCGCCGATCCAGCCCGCCACGGCACACGGACGGAGACGGTCATCGCTGTCGATCTCAATCGGCTGATCGTCCTTATCGGCGGTTCGGCCTATGCCGGCGAGATGAAGAAATCCGTGTTCACGGCGCTGAACTATATTCTCCCCGCCAAGGGCGTGATGCCGATGCATTGCTCCGCCAATGAAGGACCGAATGGCGATACAGCCGTATTCTTCGGGCTGTCGGGCACCGGGAAGACCACATTGTCGGCGGATCCTTCGCGCACGCTCATCGGCGACGATGAACATGGCTGGGGCGAACACGGCGTCTTCAATTTCGAAGGCGGCTGCTACGCAAAGACGATCCGACTTTCGCCGGAGGCTGAACCGGAAATCTACGCAACGACCCAGCGCTTCGGTACCGTACTCGAGAACGTCGTCCTCGACGCAAACCGCCAGCCGGACTTCAATGACGGATCGCTGACCGAGAATACTCGCTGCGCCTATCCTCTCGATTTCATTCCGAATGCATCGAAGACCGGAAAGGCCGGCCATCCGAAGAATATCATCATGCTGACCGCCGATGCGTTCGGCGTCATGCCACCGATCGCAAAACTGACCCCGGCTCAGGCGATGTATCACTTCCTTTCCGGCTATACGGCCAAGGTTGCGGGCACCGAACGCGGCGTTACGGAGCCTGAAGCGACGTTCTCCACTTGCTTCGGCGCGCCATTCATGCCGCGCCATCCTTCCGAATACGGCAACCTCCTGCGGGAACTGATCGCAGAGCATGGCGTCGATTGTTGGCTGGTCAATACCGGCTGGACCGGCGGGGCGTATGGTACGGGCAAGCGCATGCCGATCAAGGCAACGCGGGCGCTTCTCTCCGCGGCGCTCGACGGCTCGCTGAAGAATGTCGAGTTCCGTACTGATCCAAACTTTGGTTTTGCTGTGCCTGTTTCGGTTCCCGGCGTCGACCAATCCATTCTCGACCCTCGCTCGACCTGGGTCGACAAGGCAGCCTACGATGCCCAGGCGGTGAACCTGGTCGATATGTTCATTCGCAATTTCGGCAAGTTCGAAAGCCATGTGGACAGTGATATAAGGGCCGCGGCGCCACATACGCCGGTCGCAGCAGAATAGCCGGGCACCTCGTAAAAAAGCCCCCGTCACCGTACCGGCGGGGCTTTTTGCATTTCATGCCTGTTTCATGCTGCTTTGCGCGAATCAAAGATTGGGTTACCAATCCGGCATGGAAGAAAGCCGCACCCGGATCAGAATCACCAACCGGATCTGGATCGACGAAAGCGATCTGGAGGAAAGCTTCATTCGCTCGGCTGGCCCCGGCGGGCAGAACGTCAACAAAGTGTCGACAGCAGTGCAGTTGCGATTTCTCGCGGCGCGCGCGGGGTTACCCGATGACGTCTTTACGCGCCTTCTCAAGCTTGCCGGCCAGCGCGCAACAAAGGATGGCGATATTCTTATCGAAGCGAGCCGCTTCCGAACGCAGGAGCGCAACCGGGAAGACGCGCGCGAGCGCATGATCGCGCTGATTGCCAAGGCCGCCGAGCCGCCACCGCCACCGCGCAAGAAAACCAAGCCCACGAAGGGTTCTATCGAACGACGGCTCAAGGCAAAATCCGGCCGGTCCGACGTAAAGAAAATGCGCGGCAGGGTAACGGGAGACTAGGACCTCGTGATCTTGAATAGCGGCAGCGCGATTTTCTTGCCTTTTCAAGTCCTTCAGGGAATGCCACAACTGCACATGTCGGTTTGAACAATTATCAGGAGCCAGTGATGGGACTGTTTGATTTCGTTAAATCCGTAGGCAAGAAAATAGGCATTGGCGATGACGAGCCTAAGGCCGAAGACCTCAAGAAGGAGCTCGACTCCCATAAGCTGGGGACTGAGAACGTCGAGGTCGTGGTCGAGGGCGACAAGGCAGTCCTGAAAGGCAATGTCACCAATCAGGAAATCCTGGAGAAGGCGATCATCGCTGTCGGCAATTCCCTTGGTATCTCCAAGGTGGAAACCGATGATCTCAAGATCGATAGTGCGACGACCGGATCGGTGGCGAAGGCTCCCGTGTTCTACACGGTTAAGAAGGGCGACAATCTGTGGAAGATCGCCGAAGCCCAGTACGGCAAGGGCAAGGGCGCCAAGAACACGCTTATCTTCGAAGCCAACAAGCCGATGCTCACTCATCCGGACAAGATTTACCCCGGCCAGGTGCTGCGCATTCCCGAACTCTAGTAACGCTTCAATCGCACGGCCCGGCAATTGCCGGGCCGGGTAAGCTTCCTGTTTTTGCATTAAAACGATGATCCTGCTCGCGCCCGGCATTCGCTACTATCCGGATTATTTCGACCAAGCGACACAGGTCGCGCTGGTTGATAATATCAGGGCGGTTGTAGCAAAGGCGCCGCTCTACGTTCCGGCGATGCCGAGAACCGGCAAGGAAATGAGCGTGCGCATGACCAATTGCGGCTCGCTCGGTTGGGTCACCGACAAGGAGCAGGGCTACCGCTATCAGCCCATGCACCCGGTCACGCTGGAGCCTTGGCCGCCCATACCCGAACGCCTGCTTTCCCTCTGGCAGGCTGTTGCAGAATTCCCATTGCCCCCTGAGGCCTGTCTCGTGAATTTCTATTCGGAGAGCGCGAAAATGGGACAGCATCAGGACCGCGACGAGCAGAATTTTGATGTACCGGTTGTCTCGGTCTCGCTCGGCGATGCCTGCCAATTCCGTTTCGGCGGTACAAGACGCACCGAAAAGACACAGTCGATCCGGTTATCAAGTGGCGATGTTATCGTTCTGGGGGGCGAAGGGCGCCTCGCCTATCATGGGGTCGACCGCATCTATCCCGGAACGTCGATGCTGCTGAAAGGTACGGGCCGAATCAATCTGACGCTGCGCCGCGTTACAGCTTCCTGAGTGCAACTTCCTCGATCAGGTGATTATCAGCCTTGCGAAGGATGAGATCGGCGCGGGGCCGTGTCGGCAGGATGTTTTCGCGCAGGTTCTTCAGATTGATATTGGCCCAGAGGCTTTCGCCGATGGCACGGGCTGCATCTTCGGAGATGGTCGAATACCGATGGAAGAACGAGCTTGGATCGCGGAACGCCGTCTCCCGCAGCCGCATGAACCGGCTAATATACCATTTGTGGATCTGCTCTTCATCGGCATCGATATAGATCGAGAAATCGAAGAAGTCGGAAACGAACGGCACCATCTTGCCGTCCTCCGGCAGATCGCGGACCTGCAGAACGTTAATGCCTTCGAAAATCAGGATGTCGGGCGCGTCAACCGTCTGGAATTGCCCAGGCAGCACGTCATAGGTCAAATGCGAGTAGAGCGGCGCGTTGACATTGCGCTGACCGGCCTTGATAGACGAAAGGAAGCGCAGAACCATGCCGACATCGTAGCTTTCGGGAAAGCCCTTGCGCTCCATTAGCCCCTTGGCGCGCAGAACTTCGTTCGGGTAGAGAAACCCGTCGGTTGTTACTAGATCGACTTTGGGGCTCGACGGCCAGCGCGCCAGCAATTCCTTCAACACGCGCGCGGTCGTCGATTTACCCACCGCAACGGAACCCGCAATACCGATGATGAATGGCGTCTTGAACGCCTCGCTGGTGTTGAGAAACCGGCGTCGCTGGTAGAACAGCAGTTGGCTCGCCTCCACATGCGCGGACAACAACCGCGACAGCGACAGGTAAATCCGTGTGACTTCGTCAAGGTCGATCGGATCGTTGAGCGAACGAAGGCGCTTCACCTCGTCGTAGGTCAACGTCATGGGCGTGTCGGCGCGAAATTCCGCCCAGCGCTCGGCACTAAAGAAGCGGTAAGGTGAAAATTCGCTGGGTGCCAACTGGTCCATGACTTCCCCTTCCCTCTGCCGTTCGCTTGCCGAAGTCCGAAACATGATCAGCCCTGACCGCGCGCAGCTTTTTCCTCAAGCCCGGTTTGCGCCGTCCGCCGTTCAAGTTCGGCAAGGACGTCAGCGAGCTTGATGCCCGAGATTCCAAGAACAACGACAAGATGATAGAGCAAATCGGCGCTCTCCGAAACAATACCCTTGGCATCGCCAGAGACAGCAGCAATTACAGTTTCAACCGCCTCTTCACCGAGCTTTTGGCTGGCCTTGCCTATACCCTTGGCATAAAGGCTCGCCGTGTAGGAGTTGGCGTCGCCAGAGTTGGCACGCTCGGCAATGATGCGTTCGAGATCACTAAGGGTGAATGTGGTCATTGGGTTGTCTCCAGCGTCAGCGGACGGGATCAAGGCGCATCGGAATACCGGCGGCCGCCATGTGAGCCTTGGCTTCACTGATCGAATACGTGCCAAAATGGAAGATCGATGCCGCGAGGACGGCGGACGCGTGGCCTTCAAGGACGCCTTCGACCAGGTGGTCAAGATTACCCGCCCCTCCCGAAGCAATGAGCGGCACCTTGACCGCGTCGGCTATGGCGCGCGTAACTGGAATGTCATAGCCGATCTTTGATCCATCGCGATCCATCGACGTCAGCAGAATTTCACCCGCACCGAGATCGACCACCTTGCGGGCAAATTCCACGGCATCGATGCCGGTGGCCTGCCTGCCGCCGTGTGTGAAGATTTCCCAGCGGTTGGTCTCGCCGTCGCCTGATACTTTCTTCGCGTCGATCGCAACGACAATGCATTGATTGCCGAACTTGTCAGCTGCTTCAGCGATGAATTCCGGGTTGTTGACGGCGGCGGTGTTGATCGAGACCTTGTCGGCTCCGGCAAGGAGCAGCTTGCGTATATCGGCCACGGTGCGTACGCCCCCGCCGACTGTCAGCGGCATGAAGCATTGCTCGGCAGTGCGGGCGACGACATCGAAGATCGTTTCGCGATTATCCGATGAGGCGGTGATGTCGAGGAAGCAGAGTTCATCGGCACCTGCTGCGTCATAGGCCTTGGCCGCCTCGACCGGATCACCGGCATCGATCAAATCCACGAAATTGACGCCCTTGACCACGCGGCCGTCCTTGACGTCGAGACAGGGAATGACACGGGCTTTAAGGGTCATGCGGCACGTTCCCTTGCTTCGCGAAGCACTCTCAACGCTTCCGTAGGTTCAATCCGACCATCATAGAGCGCGCGGCCGGAGATCGCGCCTTCGAGCCGCGCCGCATCTGGCATCGTCATACGCACGATATCGGCGATCGAGGCGAGTCCACCCGACGCAATGACCGGTATGGACACCGCTTCTGCCAGTTGCAGCGTCGATTCCCAGTTGATGCCGGCCAGAACCCCGTCACGATCAATGTCGGTATAGATGATTGCGGCGACGCCTGCGCCTTCGAATTTCCTGGCAAGTTCAACGACGCCGAGCGTCGATGCTTCGACCCAGCCTTCGACCGCGACCTTGCCACCCTTGGCGTCGATGCCAACGGCGATCCTGCCAGGGAACCGCTTGCAGGCTTCGATCACCAGTGCGGGTTCGCGAACGGCGACAGTGCCGAGAATTACTCGCTTCAGACCTTTTGCCAGCCACGTTTCGATATGCTCGATCGTGCGGATGCCACCACCAAGCTGGACCGGATTATTCGTCGCCTTGAGGATGGCCTCGACCGCCGCGCCATTGACCGATTGTCCGGCGAAGGCGCCATTCAGGTCGACCACATGCAACCATTCGAAACCTTGATCCTCGAATTCCTTCGCCTGCGCCGCAGGATCGGCATTGTAGACCGTCGCCTGGTCCATATCGCCGAGCCGCAAACGCACGCATTGGCCGTCTTTCAGATCGATTGCCGGAAACAGGATCAAGGGTTCCACCTCAGAAAATTGGCGATGAGTGCGAGGCCAAGGGCCTGGCTCTTTTCCGGGTGAAACTGCGTCCCGGCCATGTTGTCATTGGCAACGGCGGCCGTAACGGTTCCGCCGTAGTCCGTAACGGCGACGACGTCGTTTTCAATCTCGGCATCAAGAAAATAGGAATGGACGAAATATGCGTGGAGGCCTTCCGGCCCAGTCTTTATGCCGTCGAAAAGTGGATGTGGCCGGGTGAGCCGAATGGTGTTCCAGCCAATCTGCGGGATTTTCAGCGCCGGATCGGACGGGACCATTTCGCGGACATCGCCCTTGATCCAGTCGAAGCCGGTGGAAATGGTCTTCTCGAGCCCTCGCGACGACATGAGTTGCATGCCGACGCAGATGCCGAGGAAAGGCCGCGCCTTTTCGACCGCAGCCTCGTGGATAGCCTCGACCATGCCGGGGACGGCATCGAGCCCCTTGCGGCAATCTGCATAGGCGCCAACCCCGGGTAGGACGATGCGGTCGGCGGAGCGAACGCGGTCGGCGTCGGCCGTCAGATCGATCTCCGCACCAATTCCCGACTCGCGGGACGCCCGCTCGAACGCCTTGGTGGCAGAACGCAGGTTGCCGGAACCGTAGTCGATAATGGCAACGCGCATGCTCAATTCTCTCCGCGGTGGCTTACGAGCCCGACCATTCCGCCCAGTACCGGCCGCGGCGCGGCCACAGACGGGGCTGCATCCGGGGGTCGGTTGGGCGAGACCCGAGATGCAACTGGGCGGAAACGTTCTGTTCCAAGAAACCAGATCGTTTCAGCGTCGGCGGCGTTATGTGCGTCGACAACGCCTGCAAGTCGGAAACCGCGGCGCTCCAGGGCTGCCGCGCGCCAGCTGTTCGCCTCAAGGCCGACCAGAATCGAAACCAAAATTCCGATCAGCGCGGCCGCGCCATCTTGCCCCGTAAAGCTGCCAACTGCGGAAATCGCGACGCCGGCAGCAAGTACCAAAATCGCCTCGAACCACAACCGATGAAAGAGCAGCCAGACGAACGGGAGGACAAAAGCGAGAAACACAAAGCCATCGCGAATGAAGACGGTCTTGTCCTCGTCGCGTTCGCCGTTTTCCGGTCGCGGTGCCAACACAAGGAAGCTCGCCATGCCCGAAGTCCTCTCGTCAGCCGTTCAATGTGCCCTTGGTGGAAGGAATAACATCTTTCTGACGCGGATCGCTTTCGATCGCGTTACGTAACGTGCGCGCCACCGCCTTGAAACAGGTTTCGGCAATATGATGGTTGTTGGCGCCATAGAGGTTCGTTACGTGCAGGGTGACCCCGGCATTTTGCGACAAGGCCTGGAAGAACTCGCGCACAAGCTCGGTATCGAACGTGCCGATTTTGGGCGACGAAAACTCGACCTGCCAGACAAGAAACGACCTGCCTGAGACGTCGAGTGCCGCCCGGGTCAGAGTCTCGTCCATCGCAAGGTCGAGCGAGGCATAGCGATTGATGCCACGACGGTCGCCGAGAGCCTTGGCGATCGCCAGGCCAATGGCGATTCCTGTATCCTCCACGGTATGATGGTCGTCGATGTGAAGGTCACCCTTGGCCCTTATGTCCATGTCGATCAACGAATGGCGCGAGAGCTGCTCCAGCATGTGGTCGAAGAAACCGACGCCCGTTGACACGTTGAACGTGCCCGTACCGTCCAGATCGACCGAAACGGCAATGCTGGTTTCCTTGGTGGTGCGCTCGATCTTCGCCGTGCGTTTGTTAGGGCTGCTCATTTAATGTTTCCCGCCACATGGGTTCTGCAAGCTGGCTTTCAATTCTGGCCTTCTAGAACATGGACGCCGAATCTCCAAATGCTTTGATAGGCGAGTTTCCCGCAGCATTTGCATTTCCTTGCCTGCGTCATACATATGGAGCACACAAGGGGTTCGATCTGCTGCCAATTGGGGCATAATCGGGCCTGCTTGAAGGAGAACTCTATGCAAGAACACAATCCCTCCACCATGTACGGCACGACCATCGTTACGGTCCGCAAGAACGGCAAGGTCGTCATTGCCGGCGACGGACAGGTCAGTCTCGGCAACACGGTCATGAAGGGCAATGCACGAAAGGTGCGCCGCATCGGCAAGGGCAATGTTATTGCCGGATTCGCCGGCGCGACCGCTGATGCCTTTACCCTTCTTGAACGTCTCGAAACCAAGCTTGAACAGTATCCCGACCAGCTGATGCGCGCCTGCGTCGAACTTGCCAAGGATTGGCGAACTGACCGCTATCTGCGTCGCCTCGAGGCAATGATGCTGGTCGCCGACAAATCGGTTACGCTTGCCCTCACCGGCACGGGCGATGTACTCGAGCCTGAACACGGCGTCATGGCGATCGGCTCCGGCGGCAATTACGCCCTTGCCGCGGCACGCGCGCTTGCGGACACGGACCTCAGCGCCGAGGAAATTGCGCGCAAGGCCATGCAGATCGCCGCAGACATCTGCGTCTTTACCAATACGAGCGTCACCCTCGAGGGCATCGATGCCGAATGAGCCGCACTACCACTACCGCTTCATTCCGGTCGAACCCCGCCACCTGAACATGATCATGGA
>NZ_JBBNAM010000074.1:0-21631 GCF_037994425.1 Phyllobacterium sp. | reverse complement strand
ATGCGCAGGAGCAGCTCGCATTCCATGCGCCAACTTTGAAGCAGTCGATGGGAGAAAGAATGCCAGAACAGAAATCAAGCTACGGGTATGAGGAGCTTCTTGCCTGTGCCCGCGGAGAGATGTTCGGCCAAGGCAATGCCCAGTTGCCGGCACCGCCCATGCTGATGTTTGACCGCATCACCGAGATTTCTGAGACAGGCGGCGAAAACGGCAAGGGCTACATCCGCGCCGAGTTTGATATCAAGCCCGACCTCTGGTTTTTCCCGTGCCACTTCATCGGTGATCCTGTCATGCCCGGTTGCCTCGGGCTCGATGCCATGTGGCAATTGACGGGGTTTTACCTCGGTTGGCTGGGCGAACCCGGCAAGGGCCGCGCCCTCTCCACCGGCGAAGTCAAGTTTACGGGCATGGTCACGCCCAAGACCAAACTTGTCGAATATGGCATCGACTTCAAGCGCGTCATGCGCGGTCGTCTGGTCCTCGGCATTGCCGATGGCTGGCTAAAAGCCGACGGCGAAACTATCTATAAGGCAACTGACCTGCGGGTTGGCCTGTTCAAGGAAAGCGCGGCCTGAGCCTTCGGCCAGCGCAACACCTTAGAGGCCAATATGGCCGGAAAAGACTCTAGGAGATCGCGATGCGGCGAGTGGTTGTGACGGGCATGGGTATCGTGTCCTCTATCGGCAATAACACGCAGGAAGTGCTCGAATCCCTGCGGACTGCAAAGTCAGGAATTGTCTTTGCCGAGGAATATGCGAAGCGTGGGTTCCGTAGCCAGGTTCATGGCGCCCCGACACTTGATCCCTCGACGGTGGTTGATCGCCGCGCCATGCGTTTTCATGGTGGCGGCACCGCGTGGAACCACGTTGCCATGGATCAGGCGATTGCCGATGCCGGCCTTGACACCGACCTGATTTCCAACGAACGCACCGGCATCATCATGGGCTCCGGCGGCTCGTCCACCCGCACCATTGTCGAATCGGCCGAAAAGACCATCGAATCCGGCTCGAGCAAGAAGGTCGGGCCCTTCGCGGTGCCAAAGGCGATGTCCTCCACCGCTTCGGCAACGCTCGCCACCTGGTTCAAGATCAAGGGTGTCAATTATTCCATCTCATCTGCCTGTGCGACGTCCAATCATTGTGTCGGCAATGCCTTTGAAATGATCCAGTACGGCAAGCAGGACATGATGTTCGCCGGGGGCTGCGAAGACCTCGACTGGACCCTGTCCGTGCTTTTCGACGGAATGGGTGCCATGTCGTCGAAATTCAACGATCGTCCTTCGGTGGCCTCGCGGGCCTATGACAAGAACCGCGACGGCTTCGTTATTTCCGGCGGCGCCGGCGTTCTCGTCCTTGAGGAACTGGAGCACGCCAAGGCACGCGGTGCGAAGATCTATGGTGAGATCGTTGGCTATGGCGTCACCTCCGACGGCGCCGACATGGTCGCGCCGAGCGGCGAAGGCGCGGCGCGCTGCATGCGCATGGCGATTGCCAATGTCAAAGGGCCGATCGACTATATCAACCCGCATGCCACCTCGACGCCAGTCGGCGACCTCAAGGAAATCGAGGCCATTCGCGAGGTCTTCGGGTCGGGGAACGAATGCCCGCCGATCTCGGCGACGAAATCGCTGACGGGCCACTCGCAAGGCGCAACGGGCGTGCACGAGTCGATCTATTCGCTGCTGATGATGAAGCACGATTTCATCGCCGAGAGCGCCAATATCGAAGAGATCGATCCGGCCTTCGGCGATATGCCCATCGCGCGCAAGCGCATCGACAATGTCAAACTGAACACGGTCCTGACCAACTCCTTTGGATTTGGCGGCACCAACGCTTCGCTGGTTTTCCAGCGTTATGAGGGGTAGAGCATGGGTGATCTGATGAAAGGCAAGCGCGGTCTCATCATGGGGGTCGCGAACAGCCATTCCATTGCCTGGGGAATTGCCAAGGAACTTGCAGAGAACGGGGCCGAACTTGCGTTCACCTATCAGGGTGAGGCCTTTGGCAAGCGCGTCGCGCCGCTCGCGGAACAACTCGGGTCGAAACTACTATTGCCCTGCGATGTGGAAGACATTGCCACGGTGGACGCCGTGTTCGAGACGCTGGAAAAGGAATGGGGCTCGCTTGATTTCGTCGTACACGCCATCGGCTTTTCGGACAAGGCGCAGCTCAAGGGCCGCTATGCCGACGTGACGACGCGGGACAATTTCAGCCGCACCATGGTTATCTCCGCCTATTCCTTCACGGAAGTCGCCCAGCGTGCCTCCAAGCTGATGAAGGACGGCGGCTCGATCCTTACGCTTACCTATGGCGGTTCGACGCGCGTCATGCCGAACTACAACGTGATGGGCGTCGCCAAGGCCGCACTCGAGGCCATGGTGCGTTATCTGGCCGCCGACTACGGTCCGGAAGGCATTCGCGTGAATGCGATCTCGGCCGGTCCTGTCCGGACGCTTGCGGGCGCCGGCATCGGCGATGCACGCGCCATGTTCTCCTACCAGAAGCGCAATGCCCCTCTGCGGCGCACCGTCGATATTGAGGATGTCGGCCGCTCGGCACTCTATCTTCTCTCCAACCTTTCCAATGGCGTTACCGGCGAAATCCATTACGTGGATTCGGGCTACAACATCGTGTCCATGCCGACGCTCGAAGAATTGAAGAAATCGGACGACAGCAAGGAATAGCAGGATTCAAGGTCATTGAAGGGCCATCGGCGGCAGTGCGTCAACGGCCGTTGTTGTTTCAAGCGCTACTTTTTCGCTTCGATAATCTTGTAGCCGGCATCGTCCTGGAGCGGCGTCACCGAGCGGAAGAGCGCGTTGAGACCCGCCTCATAGGGCATTTGCCGATTGGCAACGAGAAGCAGGCGGCCGCCCGGTTTCAACCGCTTGGCCGCGACCGCGATAAATCCCTGCCCCATGGTCGGATCGGCGCTACGGCCCGCATGAAAGGGCGGATTCATGACGATCGTATCGTAAATGTCTGAAATCGGTTCCCGATTGACGTCGTGCCAATGGAAGCTGACGGGGATTTCAGCGGGCGCGACAACATTCTGCCTTGCCGCTTCCAAAGCCTCGAAATCGGCTTCATAGAGCGCCAGTGACTTCATTTTTTCGCGATGGCCGAGCAGTTCGCTGGCAAGGTAGCCCCAGCCAGCACCGAAGTCCGCGACATGGCCGCCGATCCGTCCTTCAAAATGGGCGGCAAGCAGGGCCGAACCCTTGTCGATTGCCGTATGAGAAAACATGCCTGGCCCGGTGACGTACCGGCCTTCGAGACGCGTTGGCTCAGATTTGAGGGCTTCAAGGCGCTCACTGTCCAACCGTTCCGGACGTGTCAGCCAGAAGGCGACCGCGTGGTGTTTGGAAAGCCTATCCGTGACGGGCGCCAACGTCTCCACCGTCTTGCGGAAGCTGTCGACGCCGAGCTTCTTGTCACCCGACACAACGATCGTGCCCCCTGGCTTCACATGGTCAAATGCCTGCGCGAGCCAGGCTTCGTTGCGGCCGCGATGTTTCCCGATCAGAATCAGCGCACCATCGAAGACATCCGAACTCTCCAATCGGGGAACGGCGTTGAAACCAGCTTTTTCAAGGTCGAGAAAATCCGGCCTGAAGGGCTGCAGACAGCTGAGGATATCGCGCCATGCGCCCTCGCTATCGCGGTTCGCTTCGGCACCCAGAAACAGCCACCTCTCGCCCCCGGGAATGGGCAGGATTTCATCTTCAAAGGGTAGAAAAAGCGTCTTGAGTGCGCCGTCGGTCATCGCCGTGTCCACCTAATCTCAAATTCAATTCAAGAAAAAAGCGCGCCACAGGGGCGCGCTTTTCAATTGTCTTCGCTCAAAATTTACTCTGCGTCTTCTTCCGCAGTCTTCTTTTCCTGAACGATTTCCTTGCCGGTTTCCTGATCGACGACCTTCATCGACAGGCGAACCTTGCCGCGCTCGTCAAAGCCCATGAGCTTGACCCAGACCTTCTGGCCTTCCTTGACCACATCGGAGGTCTTCGCAACGCGCTCGGAAGCAAGCTGGGAAATATGGACCAGGCCATCGCGCGGACCGAAGAAGTTGACGAATGCGCCGAAGTCGGCGGTCTTGACGACCGTGCCTTCGTAGATCTCGCCGACTTCCGGTTCTGCAACGATCGAATGGATCCACTTGCGTGCAGCCTCGATCTCCTTGCCGGAGGAAGATGCAATCTTCACCGTGCCGTCGTCTTCGATGTTGATCTTCGCGCCGGTCTTTTCGACAATTTCGCGAATGACCTTGCCGCCCGAGCCGATGACATCACGAATCTTGTCGGTCGGAATGTTCATGACTTCGATGCGTGGTGCGAACTCGCCGAGTTCCGAACGGCCTTCGGTGATGGCTTTGGCCATTTCGCCGAGGATATGGACGCGGCCATCCTTGGCCTGAGCCAGGGCGACCTTCATGATCTCTTCGGTGATGCCGTCGATCTTGATATCCATCTGCAGGGCGGTGATGCCACCTTCCGTACCGGCAACCTTGAAGTCCATGTCGCCGAGATGATCTTCGTCACCGAGGATATCGGAAAGAACTGCGAACTTTTCGCCTTCGAGGATCAGGCCCATCGCGATGCCGGCAACCGGACGCAGCAGCGGAACGCCCGCATCCATAAGCGCCAGCGACGTGCCACAGACCGTTGCCATCGACGAGGAACCGTTCGATTCGGTGATCTCGGAAACCGTGCGCAGCGTGTAAGGGAACTGTTCCTTGGCCGGAAGCACCGGATGGATCGCGCGCCAGGCGAGCTTGCCATGGCCGATTTCGCGGCGGCCGGGCGAACCCATGCGTCCTGTTTCACCGACCGAATAGGGCGGGAAGTTGTAATGGAGCATGAACGTTTCTTTGTACATGCCGGTCAGCGAGTCGACATACTGTTCGTCTTCGCCGGTGCCGAGCGTGGCGACAACAATCGCCTGCGTCTCGCCACGGGTGAACAGGGCCGAACCATGCGTGCGCGGCAGGATCCCGACTTCCGAAACGATCGGACGAACCGTCTTCAGGTCGCGGCCGTCGATGCGGCTGCCCGTATCGAGAATGTTCCAGCGAACGATCTTGGCCTGAACCGACTTGAATACGGTTGAAATTTCCTCAGCCGAGAATTCCGGCTCTTCAACGCCTTCCGGGAAGAAATGCGCCTTGACCTTGGTCTTGGCGGCATCAACAGCGGCATAACGCTGCTGCTTATCAGTGATCTTGTAAGCAGCGCGCAGATCGTCCTCGGCGATCTTCAATACTGCCGCTTCGACGGCCGAAAGGTCGTCGGAGACGAAATCGCGGGGTTCCTTGGCCGCAACCTCGGCAAGCTTGATGATCGCTTCGATCACCGGCTGGAAGCTGCGATGACCGAACATCACGGCGCCGAGCATGACGTCTTCAGCAAGTTCCTGAGCTTCCGATTCAACCATCAGAACAGCTTCGCCGGTACCGGCAACGACGAGGTCGAGCTTGGATTCGACCATTTCGTCGACCGTCGGGTTCAGCTTGTACTCGCCGCCGATGTAGCCCACGCGTGCGCCGCCGATCGGGCCCATGAAGGGAACGCCGGAGAGCGTGAGAGCAGCCGAAGCGCCGATCATCGAGACGATATCCGGATTGTTTTCGAGGTCATGCTGGATGACGGTGAGGACAACCTGCGTGTCGTTCTTGTAGCCATCGGCAAAGAGCGGGCGGATTGGGCGGTCGATGAGGCGTGAAACGAGGGTTTCGTTCTCGCTCGGACGGCCTTCACGCTTGAAGTAGCCACCCGGGATCTTGCCGGCGGCATAGGTCTTTTCCTGATAGTTGACCGTAAGCGGGAAGAAGTCCTGGCCGGGCTTCGGTTCCTTGGCGGAAACGACGGTGGCGAGCACTACGGTTTCACCGTAGGTGGCCAAAACGGCGCCGTCGGCCTGACGGGCGATCTTGCCGGTTTCAAGAATGAGCGGACGACCGCCCCATTCGATTTCGACTCTGTGTTGATTAAACATGTCTTGTCCTTCAGTGGAAGAAACCGCGCGCCCTTTGGTGCAGCAATCTTCTTCCGTTTCGTTTCAGACCAATCACGGGCAAGACAACGTGCAACTCCCCAAGCCGAGTTGCCTGCAATCCTGCCCCATGATCTGTCTCATGGTAGTCTCACCCCGCAAAGGGATGAGAAGAACCGGCGGCGCATGAGCGACCGCCGGTTCAGTCTGTTAGCGGCGCAGGCCGAGCTTTTCGATCAGCGTCTGGTAGCGCTTCTCATCAACCTTCTTGAGATAATCGAGAAGGCTGCGGCGCGTCGAGACCAGCTTGAGCAGACCACGGCGGGAATGATTATCCTTCTTGTGGTCCTTGAAATGCTCGGTCAGGTTGACAATGCGCTCAGTAAGAACAGCAACCTGGACTTCCGGAGAACCGGTATCGCCTGACTTGGTCGCATATTCGGAGATCACTGCCTGCTTGCGTTCAGCGGTAATCGACATCGTATATCCTTTCTTTTGAAGGGAAAACGGGATGCCCACGGCCGGGATGTCGTCCAGCGGGGGCCGGTTAAAGCGAGAGCAATGCTTGTCGCTGGGGGCCGTATAGTCGAAAATGCCGCAAATTACCAGCCGCAAATGATTCTGGGCGATACGGCTGCGCAACTGGCCGAATGAACCCGGCAGCAGCTAGGCCACAAACACACGCTTCGGCTTGAACTGGCCCTGCTCGATGAACCCGATTGCCAGCAACTTGCCTCTGCTTGTGACGCAAGCTTCATCCGCCTCGACAGGCGCGTCGCGGCCGCGAAGGATAACTGGATTACCCATGCGGATTCGATGGGCCTGATCGTCAGAGACTGCGACCTGCGGCAGGCAGTCGAGCGCCGCGCTCGTTTCGATGAGGAACGCGTCCATTACCGCAAACCGCTCGGCGATCGCCTGGTAGGATTGCTCGCCCGCCTCTTCGCCTTCAGGCACCGGCGGATGCGTCGCTTCAAGTTCGGCAAGCGTAACGAAGTCCTGCTCGTCGAAGGGCGCGACTTCGATGCGGCGCAGATCCGAAATATGGCCATAGCAGCCAAGGTCACGCCCCATGTCGCGTGCGAGCGAACGTACATAGGTGCCCTTGCCGCACTCGACTTCGAAAATAGCTGTCGATTCGTCGGGCCGCTCGATGAGTTCCAGCCGGTCGATCTCGACTTCACGGGCGGGGATATCGATCTCCTCGCCACCGCGCGCGAGATCGTAGGCCCGCTCGCCAGCGATCTTGATTGCCGAGAATTTTGGCGGAATCTGTTCGATTACTCCGGTGTATTCAGGCAGGATGGCCTTGATCGCTGCCTCGTCCGGACGATTGCCCGATGTCAGCGTCACTTCGCCTTCAAGATCGTCGGTCGTGCGCTCGGCGCCCCAGGTTACGGAAAACCGATAGACTTTCGTTCCGTCCATGACATAGGGAACCGTCTTCGTCGCTTCGCCAAGGGCAATCGGCAACATGCCGGAGGCAAGCGGATCGAGCGTGCCCGCGTGTCCCGCCTTCTCGGCCTTGAACAGCCATTTGATCTTCGAAACGGCCTCGGTCGAGCCCATGCCCTTCGGCTTGTCGAAAATCAGCCAGCCGGAAACCGGACGGCCTTTCTTCTTGCGCTGTCTTGCCATCTCAGTCGTTACCGTCGTGTCCGGGAACGTCACCGGGATTGGGTTCGCCGCCATCATCGTCGTCATCGTTCTGAAGGTCGCGGGTCACTTCTGGTTTGCGCAACAGCGCATCGATCTTCGCGTAGTTGTCGAAGCTCGTATCGATGCGGAAGCGGAATTCCGGCATATACTTCATCTGCTTCAGATAAGGCGCGGCCCGGCCGCGAATGAACTTGGCGCTTTTGTTCAAGGCGCTAATGACACCATCGGTGTCAGTGGCGCCAACCGGCGACACAAAGCAGGTCGCAATCTTCAAATCCGGAGACATCCGCACTTCGGAAATGGCGACAACGGCATTTTCAAGGGTCGGATCGCGGACCTCGCCGCGCTGAAGTACCTGCGCAACCGCATGACGCACCTGCTCGCTCACGCGCAACTGCCGTTGAGAGGGACCCGATGATGCAAAACGAGACATAATAATCTTATCCAATGACGATAACGGACCGCCGGTTTTCATTCCGGCGGTCCTGTCAATCATAACAGAGACGCTTTTACAGCGTGCGGGTGACGTGCTCGACGCGGAAAGCTTCGATCGTATCGCCTGCGCGAATATCGTCGTAGTTCTCGAACGCCATGCCACATTCCTGGCCCGCCGGCACTTCGGAAACCTCGTCCTTGAAGCGCTTGAGCGTCTTGAGCTTGCCTTCGTGGATGACAACGTTGTCACGGATGAGGCGCACGCCCGCACCGCGTTCAACCTTGCCTTCCGTAACACGGCAACCGGCAACCTTGCCAACCTTGGTGATGTTGAAGACTTCGAGAATTTCCGCGTTGCCGAGGAAGGTCTCGCGCCGTTCAGGCGACAGAAGACCCGACATGGCCGCCTTCACATCATCCACGAGATCGTAGATGATATTGTAGTAGCGGATTTCGATGCCTTCGCGTTCGGCAAGGTCGCGTGCCTGCTTGTTCGCACGCACGTTGAAGCCGATAATCGCCGCATTGGAGGCCTCGGCAAGCGCAATGTCGCTCTCGGTGATACCGCCGGCACCCGAGTGGATGACGCGGGCACGCACTTCGTCGGTTCCGAGCTTGTCGAGCGCTCCGGCAATGGCTTCGATCGAGCCCTGCACGTCGCCCTTGATCAAGAGCGGGAACTCCTTCTGGCCTGATACCTGCAACTGGCTCATCATCTGCTCGAGCGAACCGCGCGAGCCTGCCTGCTTGGCCACTGCCTTTTCACGGGCAAGGCGAGTGCGGTACTCGGAGATTTCGCGCGCCTTGGCTTCGTTCTCGACAACGGCAAAACGATCGCCTGCCTGCGGCGGACCTTGCAGACCAAGCACTTCCACCGGCGTTGCAGGTCCCGCTTCCTTCATGTTCTCGCCGCGATCGTTGACCAGCGCGCGAACGCGGCCCCACTCGCTGCCAGCAACGATGATGTCACCAGGATGCAACGTACCCTTCTGGACGAGCACGGTGGCAACCGAGCCACGGCCGCGCTCAAGCTTGGCCTCAATGACGACGCCCTCGGCCGTACGATGCGGATCGGCTCTCAGGTCGAGAATTTCGGCCTGGAGCAGAATGGTTTCGAGCAGCTTGTCGAGGCCTGCGCCCGTCTTGGCCGATACTTCGACATCCAGCGTCTCACCGCCCATCGATTCAACGAACACTTCATGCTGGAGCAGGCCATTGCGAACCTTCTGCGGATCGGCAGAGGGCTTATCGATCTTGTTGATCGCCACGATGATCGGGACATGGGCCGCCTTGGCGTGATTGATCGATTCGATCGTCTGCGGCATGACACTGTCATCCGCGGCGACGACGAGGATCGCGATGTCGGTCGCCTGAGCGCCACGCGCACGCATTGCCGTAAAGGCGGCGTGGCCAGGCGTATCAATGAACGTGATCTTCTGGCCGTTCTGCTCGACCTGGTAGGCCCCGATATGCTGGGTAATGCCGCCAGCTTCGCCGGAGACGACGTTTGCCTGACGGATGGCATCGAGGAGCGAGGTCTTGCCGTGGTCGACGTGACCCATGATGGTGACAACCGGCGGGCGCGGTTCAAGCGCTGCAGCGTCATCCTGCACATTGAAGATGCCCTCTTCGACGTCGGATTCGGCAACGCGGCGAACCGTGTGACCGAATTCCTCGGCGATGAGTTGAGCCGTATCGGCGTCGATCAGATCGCCGGGCTTCATCATCTGGCCTTCCTTCATCAGGAACTTGATGACGTCGACTGACCGCTCGGCCATACGCTGGGCAAGCTCCTGGATTGTGATGGTTTCCGGCAAGATGACTTCGCGCGCGATCTTTTCACGCGTTTCCTGCTGCATGCCGCGCTTGAACTTCTCCTGGCGGCGACGCATCGCGGACAGAGAGCGGTTGCGGCCCTCGTCATCGAGTGCTGAACCCAATGTGAGCTTACCACGGCGTCGTTCATCCTCGCCTTTGACGACCTTCGGCGCGCGAACTTCCGGCTTGACCGGCGTGGCGCCGCCACCGCGGCGGACCCCTGCAGGACCACGACGTTCATCCTCCTCATCGGAAGCATTGGCCTTGCGGACCGGTGCCTTCGCCGCATCATCGGCGGTTTTGAGCTCTGGCTGGCGCTTGCGCGATTCCTCTTCAGCCTTCTGCTTGGCCTCGGCCTCCTTGCGGATACGTTCTTCCTCCTCCGCCTGGCGGCGCGCGGAATCTTCACGCTCCTTGGCGCGGAGCGCCTCTTCTTCGGCACGGCGTGAAGCTTCGAGCGCGGCCTTGGCGCGATCCTCGGCATCACGGGCCTTCGAGCCTTCCAGAGCCTTGCGGCGTGCTTCAAGTTCGGCGCTCGAGAGCGTATTCAGTACCATTCCCGAACGGTCGCTCGGACGCTGACCCGAAGGACGATAGGGCTGCTGGCCGGAAGGACGCTGCTGCGGCTGGGCAGGACGGACGCCGGGCTGAGCAGCGGCCGGCGCTGGTGCGGCCGTCGCGGCGGGGCGCGGTACAGCCGCAGGCGCGCTCACTGGCGCTGGCGCAGGCTGGGCGGCCGGGCGGACCTGTGTGGGAGCCGGTGACGGCGTTGGTGCGGCAGCAGGAGGCGCGACCTCCGGCTTATGGTCCGGAAGATTAAACTTGCGCTTCTTGGTTTCAACCACAACAGACTTCGTCCGCCCATGGCTGAAGTTCTGGCGCACCGTGCTCTGTTCAACGCCGGGCCGCTTCAGGGTCAGGGTTTTCTTATTGACGCCAAGCGTCTTGTCGTCTGTTGATTTCGTATCGCTCATTCCGTTTCCGTTTCCTTCGCGGCAAATGCCGCTTTAGCGACGGCCTGATCCTCGGGGCCACCGCGAAAATGCTGAAGCAACCAGGCTCGCTTAACGAACCCGGCAGCTGCCATTCCCTTGAGTACGGCAGCATGTATCACATTTACCCCGCCCAATGCCAAATCCATTTCACTGCTTTCAAACAATGAAAGAGCGGGTATTTCCGGTCCGCCCGCATAAACTACCGAACGGCGGGCCTGGTCAAGCTTGCGAACACCATCTTCCGCCGCTTCGTGGGCATGAAGAACGAGTTCGGCAGTACCGTTGCGGATGGCGGCGTCGACTTTTGCCGCCCCTGTTACCACAACCCCGGCCTTGCGCGCCAACCCAAAACTTCCGAGCGCGAATTTTGCGAGCATCCGGTCGACGACCGCTCCGAAATCATCGGGCACGACCACGCTGCTCTTCAATGCGCGCGGAAAAAGCTTGCGCTTGACCGCTTCATCCACATGGCGGCGCTCGGCTTTCACCCAGCACCCCCGACCGGGAAGGTTGCGCTTCAAGTCGGCGACAACCGTTCCGTCGGGGCCGGCAACAAACCGGATCAAGTCATCGACAGAACCGCTTTCACGCGTGACAATGCACGTCCTGTCGTTCATTTCCGGTTCCACGCCTCGACCGCCCTTCAACAATTCCGCATGATCCTCCCGAAAAGTCATGCAACTTTCGGGACCGCAGGTCAGCTGGCAACCTCTTCTTCGGAAGTGGCTTCCGCTGCCTCTTCCGAGACGAGATCCTCTTCCGTGATCCAGCCTGCCTTCAGACGCGCAGCAAGAACCATCTGCTCCACGTCAGCGCGGCTGACATCGAACTGCGACAGGATGCCAGGGTAGTTGACGGTCTCGCCATCCTTGCGCTCGCGCCAACCGGTCAGTTCGTCGACCGCGTAACCGGCGAAATCCTCGACCGTCTTGACACCGTCTTCGCCGACCGCGACGAGAATGGCATTTGTCATTCCCGGCAGGTCGCGCAGTTCGTCGGCAACACCAAGTTCCTTGCGGCGGGCATCCCGCTCTTCTTCGATGCGGGCGAGATATTCTTGGGCGCGCTGTTGAATCTCTGTAGCTGTGTCTTCGTCGAAACCATCGATCGAGGAAATATCGTCGCTATCGACGTAGGCAATTTCCTCGACGCTGGCGAAGCCCTCGGAAGCCAGAACCTGACCCACCATTTCATCGACGTCCAGCGCTTCCATGAAGAGGTTCGAACGTTCGACGAATTCCTTCTGGCGACGTTCGGATTCTTCCTGCTCGGTGAGGATGTCGATATCCCAGCCGGTCAACTGCGAGGCAAGGCGGACATTCTGGCCACGACGACCGATCGCAAGGGATAGTTGGTCATCCGGGACCACAACTTCAATACGTTCGGCATCTTCATCGAGAACGACTTTCGCAACTTCGGCCGGCTGCAGCGCATTGACGATAAAGGAAGCGGGCTCTGGCGACCACGGAATAATGTCGATCTTCTCGCCCTGCAATTCGCCGACGACCGCCTGAACACGTGAACCGCGCATACCGACGCAGGCGCCGACGGGATCGATGGACGAATCGCGCGAAATGACGGCGATCTTGGCGCGCGAGCCCGGATCGCGGGCGACGGACTTGATTTCGATGATGCCGTCATAAATTTCCGGCACTTCCATGGTGAATAGCTTTGCCATGAATTGCGGATGCGTGCGGCTCAAGAAAATCTGCGGACCGCGCTGCTCACGGCGTACGTCGTAAACATAGGCGCGGACGCGGTCGCCGTAGCGGAACGTCTCGCGGGGGATCAATTCGTCGCGGCGGATGATAGCTTCGCCACGGCCGAGATCGACGATCACATTGCCGTACTCGACACGCTTGACGCTGCCATTGATGATTTCACCAACGCGATCCTTGTATTCGTCATACTGCCGGTCGCGCTCGGCTTCGCGCACCTTCTGAACGATGACCTGTTTGGCGGACTGTGCAGCAATGCGGCCGAAATCCATGGGCGGCAGCTGATCGGCGAGAAAGTCACCGACCTGCGCATCGGGGTTGCGGTCGCGCGCCGCGTCCATACCGATCTGCGTGACCGGGTCTTCTACCGCGTCAACCACTTCGAGCAGACGCTGCAGCTTGATCTCGCCGGTCTTGGCGTTGATATCGGCACGAATGTTGGTTTCCTGGCCATAGCGCGAACGGGCGGCTTTCTGGATGGCATCGGCCATTGCCGCAATGACGATCTCGCGGTCAATCGACTTCTCGCGCGCCACCGCATCGGCGATCTGCAGAAGTTCTAGCCTGTTAGCACTGACTGCCATTTTCTTCTCCTTGGGTTCACCGCCGCGCTTCTCCCGCTGGCGCATGAAAGATCAATTCTGTTTTGTTGGTTCCTGGTCGGCGACGGGCGCCTCATCGCTTTTATCGAGCGAACCGGCGCCGTCATCGGCAATACGGCCTTCACGAAGATCCTTGTCGCGGCGCAGCGCATCGCGAATAAGGTCGTCGGTCAGTGTCAGCCGCGCATCGGCAATCAATTCGAAGGGGATTTCAACGATCGGACTGTCGCCGTAGCTCGCCTGGTCGCTCTCCACGGTTACCGCTTCGTTCGAGATCGTGCCGATGCGGCCACGGAATTTCTTGCGTCCTTCGTGAACCGCTGACGTATCAATTTTGACAATATGGCCCGCCCATGTGGTGAAATCCGACTTGCGCACCAACGGGCGATCAATGCCCGGCGACGAAACTTCCAGATGATAGTGCCGGTCGATCGGATCCTCGACATCGAGCACCGGCGACAATGTGCGGCTTACGAGTTCGCAATCCTCGACGGTCATGGTACCGTCATTGCGCTCGGTCATGATTTGCAGGGTTAGGCCGTTGAGGCCCGTCAGACGGACCCGGACCAGCCGGAAACCTATGGAAGCGAGCACTGGCTCAATGATACCGGCAACACGGGCATCGATCCCGGTTTCGGTAATGATCCGCTCGTCGGTTGCGTCATTCACTGCCGCTTCCTGTTGTGTATTGGCGCTTGTCGTCACGCAGAAATTTTCCTTGTTTCGGCCCTAAGAAACAAAAAAGAGCGGGACCGGTCTGGACCCACTCCTGTTCTATCGACCAAGAATATGGCTTCTATATACCGAATTGCCGTTAAGGTTTCAAGCGTAGAGACGAATTTCGTCCTTCGGTTCGTGGTGGCAAGGTTCGCAATGCATTTTCGCATGGCTGCCTTGCGCATATGGACCTAACACCTGCAGGTCATCGCTCCTATCTTTGTTGCATCGCAGCATGGATGCGAGAAGGATGAAAAAAATGACCACGAAATACACATCTAACAAGATCGGCCGCTTCTTCAACGTTTGGGGCAGCGCCATCGCCGTAGCATCGGCAACGCGTACCGGTTACCAGCCCGCCGCATCGGATTTGCGCGCGCTCGGCATCGATCCGGTTCAGTTCAGCGCGATCCACCGGAACTAATCCCGGCGGATCATCGATGAAGATCAGTCCTCGTTTGCCGCGAGGGCTGAAAGGACCTTCCCCTTGCCGCGTGCCCGCATGATGAGCGGTACGACGACGGCGCAGACTGCAAGCAGAAGCAGAATCACCGCAATCGGCGAGTGAACGAGGACGGTTGGATCGCCCTGGCTGATGGCAAGGGCGCGGCGCAGTTGCTGCTCTGCCATCGGTCCAAGAATCAGCCCGACCACGACAGGTGCAATCGGATAGCCGAAAAGGCGCAGTACATAGCCGAGTACGCCGAAGGCCAAAAGCATGCCCAACTCGAAGGTCGACGGGTTGGCGCCGATCGTGCCAAGCGTTGCGAAGACCAGAATACCTGCATAGAGCCAGTGCCTTGGGATCGACAAGAGCCGCACCCAGAGCCCGACCAACGGCAGGTTCAGAACCAGCAGCATGAAGTTGGCAACGAGCAGGCTGGCGATCAAGCCCCAGACGATCTGCGGATTATTTGCAAACAAAAGCGGACCAGGTTGCAGCCCGAACTGCTGAAAGCCGGCGAGCATGATCGCTGCAGTCGCGCTTGTCGGCAGACCGAGTGTGAGCAAGGGCACGAGTGTTCCAGCGGCTGAAGCATTGTTGGCGGCCTCCGGGCCAGCTACGCCTTCGATGGCGCCCTTCCCGAATTCTTCCGGCTTCTTTGCGAGCTGCTTTTCCACCGAATAGGACAGGAACGTTCCGATCTCGGCGCCGCCGGCGGGCATGGCGCCGATCGGAAAGCCGATGAATGTTCCGCGCAGCCAAGGCTTCCACGAACGCCCCCAATCCTCCCGGCTCATCCAGACCGACCCTTTGACCGGCTCAATCTTCTCTTCGCCTATACTGCGTGAGGCGGCAACACTCAGGGTTTCTCCGATGGCGAAGAGGGCGACTGCGAGTGTGGTCACTTCCACACCGTCGAGAAGGTCCGGAATGCCAAAGGCGAGACGGGCCTGTCCCGTCTGCAGGTCGATGCCGACCAGTCCAAGGGCAAGGCCGAGGAACAGCGCGGTTAGCCCCCTGAGAGTCGAATCGCCGAATGCAGCCGAAACGGTCATGAAGGCGAGAATCATCAGCGCGAAATACTCGGCAGGTCCGAACGACAACGCGAATTTCACGATCGTCGGCGCAATCAACGCGAGCGCCATCGTGGCGATGAACCCGGCAACAAAGGAGCCGATAGCGGCGGTTGCGAGAGCTGGACCCCCGCGTCCGGCCCGCGCCATCTTGTTGCCCTCGAGCGCCGTGACGATCGACGAGCTTTCACCCGGGGTGTTCAAGAGGATCGACGTGGTCGAGCCGCCATACATGCCGCCATAATAGATACCGGCGAACATGATCAGCGATCCACCCGGATCAAGCTTGTAGGTAACCGGCAGCAGCAGGGCCACGGTAAGCGCCGGTCCGATGCCGGGTAGCACGCCGACGGCCGTGCCAAGCGTTACACCGATCAATGCGTAGAGCAGATTGAGCGGCTGCATCGCGACGGCGAAACCGTTTGCCAGAAGGGTGAAACTATCCATAGCCGAACCTGCTTCTAAATGAGGCGTTCAAGGGGGCCCGCGGGCAGGGACAATTGCAGTCCCTTGGCGAATATGACCCAGATAACGAAAGACAGAACAATGCCGATGGGGATCGTCAGCCAAAGCGGCCCCTTGCCAAATCCACGTGCCGTTGCGGCAAACAGCAGACCTGTCGCGATGGCGAAGCCGGCAATGTGGAGAAGCAGCATTTGTGCCGCGAGGCCGCCGACAATCCAGACGATTGGCTGAACCTGCTGTTCTTCCCGTTCGGGAAAATCCCCACGAACCGCTTCGAATGCCGTCCATATGGCCAAAACGAAGAGGCATCCGGCGATGGCATAAGGAAACGCGCCTGGACCGATCCGGGTCGCGCTGCCGCCATGCGCGGTTGCAGTGCTGTAGACAATCACAGCCGCAATGACTGCCAGAACGGCCGCGATAACCAGCGCCGCCCGATCGGGGCGGCGCGCTTCGGAGCTCGGTGACTGCTGCGTCATTTTACGAGACCAATATCTTTCAGGATGGTCGAAGTTGCTTCTGTATCCTTTGCCAGCTGTGCCTTGAATGCGTCGCCGGCGAGATAGGTGTCCGCCCATCCCTTGGCCTTCAGCTGATCCTGCCAGCTCTTCGACTTCACCAACTTTTCGATATCGGCGTTGATAGCAGCTTCCTGTTCGGCCGAGATGCCTGGAGCGGCAGCAACCATGCGCCAGTTCTGGATCGCGACATCGACGCCGCCTTCCTTGAAGGTCGGGGCATCAATGCCTTCAACTTTCTGTTCGCTGGAAATGCCGATGATACGAAGCTCGCCGGCCTTGATCTGCGACTCGAATTCGCCGTAGCCGGAAATACCGACGGTTACCTGACCGCCGAGGATTGCCGCCAGGGCCTCACCGCCACCGGAGAACGCGATGTAGTTGACCTTGGTCGGATCGACACCGGCGGCCTTGGCGATGAGGCCTGCGGTGATATGGTCCGTACCGCCGGCCGAGCCGCCGCCCCACGATACCGAGCCCGGATCGGCCTTGAGCTTTTCAACGAGGTCGGCCATCGACTTGATCGGCGATGCAGCCGGTACCACCAGCGCCTCATATTCGCCTGTCAGGCGGGCAATTGGCGTGACCTGGTCGAGCGTGACGGGCGATGCATTGGTGAGGATGGCTCCAACCATGACGTAGCCGCCGACGATCAGCTGCGACGGATCTCCCTTGGCGGAATTTGCGAACTGGGCGAGGCCGATTGTTCCGCCTGCGCCCGGGACATTCACGACCTGAACGCTTCCGGAGATTTTTTCATCCTGCAGCGTCGTCTGCAATGTGCGTGCGGTCTGGTCCCAGCCGCCACCCGGCGCTGCGGGCGCCATGATCTTGTAATCGGCGGCAAAGGCCTGACCGGACAGGACTATCGCCCCGGCTGCGGCAAAAGCGAGCAATATTTTACGCATTATGTAATTCCTCCCATGATGGCTTCCAGCCATCTGCGCTTTTCGATCTCGAGGTCGCGGGAAGATATCGACAATCAGAACTTGAATCGGCGGTTAGCCAAATCCAATGCTCGACAATAAAAGCTGACAGCCTCCCAGCGGTCTCCTCACCGTCAAAATGATACTAGAAAACTGTCAGGAAGCTGTCACGCGAAATGCAGTCGCCGCTGGGCCTTTACCCTACTTACGGCCGTGCAAGGCTAAATCCGCAGGAAAGTAAGATAGGCGCCAACCCGGCCTTCCCGGTGCGCCTTCTGCTCGTAACGCGTCCCGGGCCAGGCCTCGTAGGGCGTATGCCAATCGGCCGAGGTCTCGGCCCGCCACTCGAACCCGCCATGTACCCGGCAATGCTGGAGCGTCCAGTTGACGTAGGTGTCAATATCTGAGGCAAACCGAAACTTGCTGCCGGGCTTCAAGACACGGGCAAAGCGGTCGAGATTTTTTTGACTGACGAAGCGCCGCTTCCAGTGTTTTTTCTTCGGCCACGGATCTGGATAGAACAGATCTATGCCGTCGATGGACGCCTCCGGCAGCCAGTCGAGAACCTGCGTGGCGTCATCGTCATAAAGGCGGATGTTCTGCAATGGCTCGTCATGGAGATCGACCACCAGCTTTGCCATGCTGTTGACGAATGGTTCGACGCCGATGAAGCCGGATTTCGGGTGCCGTCCCGCTTCGTGCAACAGATGCTCACCGCCGCCGAAACCGATTTCCACCCGGACGCGCTCGACCTCCGCGGTAAAAAGGGTGCGGAGGTCGGCGGGTGCGGGAGAACCAAGATCAAGCTTCAGCAGCGGCAACAGTTCGTCGCGGATGGCCCGCTGCATCGGGCGAAGCGTCTTTCCGGCCCTTCTGCCGAAGAATGCCTCGGTGGAACGCTCTCGCCTGGGCTCGGTCATGGTTGGATACACTGGCCGCTCAAACGGCCAGTGCTGACTTCAACTGCTTTGCCAGATCGGTCTTCTCCCAGGAGAAGGAACCATCGCGGCCGGGCTTGCGACCGAAATGGCCGTAGGCTGACGTCTTGGCGTAGATCGGCTTGTTGAGGTCAAGGTGCTTGCGGATACCCGATGGCGAAAGGTCCATGACCTTGCGCAGCGCGTCCTCAACCGCGTCTTCCTTCACCTTGCCGGTGCCATGCAGATCGACATAGATCGAAAGCGGCTGTGCAACACCAATCGCATAGGAAAGCTGGATCGTGCAGCGATCGGCAAAGCCGGCAGCGACGACGTTCTTAGCGAGATACCGGGCCGCGTAGGCGGCGGAGCGATCGACCTTTGTCGTGTCCTTGCCCGAGAATGCACCGCCGCCGTGCGGCGCCGCTCCACCATAGGTATCAACGATGATCTTGCGACCGGTCAGGCCAGCGTCGCCGTCGGGGCCGCCGATGACAAACTTGCCGGTTGGATTGATGTACCAGGCGCAATCGTCGGCGATCTTGAGATCGCCGAGCGCTTCGCGGATGTAGGGTTCGACGACCTTGCGGACCTTCTTCGAATCCCAGGTCTCATCGAGATGCTGGGTCGAAAGAACGATCTGCGTGGTCTCGGCGGCAACGCCGTCGATATAACGCACGGTGACCTGGCTTTTCGCATCCGGTCCAAGCTTGCCGGCATCGCCTTCACCCTTGTGGCGGGCAGCAGCAAGTATCTCGAGGATCTTGTGCGAGTAATAGATCGGCGCCGGCATCAAGTCCGGCGTTTCACGGCAGGCGTAGCCGAACATGATGCCCTGGTCGCCCGCACCTTCTTCGCCCTGGCGGTCAGCTGCGTTGTCGACGCCCTGAGCAATATCGGCAGATTGCGGATGCAGAAGGACGTCGATCTTGGCCGTCTTCCAGTTAAAGCCATCCTGCTCGTAACCGATATCGCGGATAGCGCGGCGGGCCGCTGCGCGAAAGCGGGATGGATTGATGACCGGGTGCCCCTTGGCATCCTTCACCACTTGGCCGTTCTTGTCTTTCTTCAACAGCGTGTCCGGAACACGCACTTCGCCAGCGATGACCACGCGGTTGGTGGTTGCGAGGGTTTCGCAAGCAATTCGCACAGTCCACGGATCAACACCCGTTTTCTTTGCCTCTTTGTAGATCATGTCGACGATTTCGTCGGAGATGCGGTCACAGACCTTGTCTGGATGTCCTTCCGATACGGACTCACTGGTAAAAAGATAAGAACTGCGTGTCACGGGGAACCCCTCTTGAAAGCAAACGATAGCCCTCCAGACCAAGTCCGGTCTGGGCCGCATAGTCTTTGCCAAGCCAAAGTGAATCAGTCAATTGCTTTCATTTTCAAACAAACGGGACACTGAGAATTTTTTTCCCGCCTGTGGGCTTCTGAGATGCCCGTTCCGCTTGTCGATGAAATCAATCTTCCTCTAAACCCAACGTGCGAACGAGATCGAGGATCTTGCGCCTCACCTTTGCATCGGTGATCTTGGCGAAAGCCCTGGCGAGCTGAATCCCTTCGGAACTGTTCAGCAGGCCGACGACATACGTTGTTTCGCTTTCCTCATCGAAACCCTTGGGTTTGTCATCCTGTCCGGGCATATCGTCGAAAAAGAAGGTGACGGGTACGTTGAGCACATTGCCGATTGCTTGCAAGCGGCTCGCGCCAACGCGGTTCATCCCCTTCTCGTATTTCTGAATTTGCTGGAAGGTTATTCCAAGGCTGTCGCCAAGTTTTTCCTGGCTCAAACCGATCATGTTGCGGCGCAATCGAATTCTTGCACCCACATGAACGTCTACTGGGTTTGGTCTCTTCTTATTATCGGACATGAAAATCTCATTCGTATGAAATGGAACTAAAAATGAATTTTATCATCAATGTATCAACGCACCAAATGAGGCATCATTGACAGGTCCGGGTCTGAAATGTCAACCAACCCTTGTCCTCTGGCGCAGAAAATACGCCAGCGCTGTAAGCAAAGCAAGCCCAAGCACAATCGGGAATTGCAGGTCGCGAGTGCGCTCACCTAAAGGTAGCGACAACTTTGTCGGGAGCGTCGCGTCCGCCACGCCAACGGCATCGAGCGCCAGCCCGTCGAGGATACGACCATAGGGATCGATGATCGCAGAAAGCCCGTTGTTTGCAGCCCGAATCATGGGCAAGCCCTGTTCGACCGCGCGCAATTGTGCCTGGCGGAAATGCTGATAGGGACCCGGCGTATCGCCATACCAGGCGTCGTTCGTGATATTGACGATTGCGTCGGCGCGCGGGCCGTCATAGGCCATTTCTGCGGGAAAGATCGCTTCGTAACAGACGAGCGGCAATATGTGGAAACCCTCCTTCACGGCCAGGGACCGACGTGTGGCGGCAGCAGTAAAACCGCCTGGCATCTCCACGACTTCGCTCACGCCCAGTCTGCGCAGGATATTCTCCATCGGAACGTACTCGCCGAAGGGCACGAGATGTACCTTGTCCGCAGCGCCGGTGATTTCGCCATCGCTGTTGATGGCATAGATCGCGTTATAGTAGAGAGGCTCTGCACCATCGCCTCTCTCCTCCATGCGCGCAGCTCCGGCAAGCAGGATCTGGCCATCGTCCAGCGTATCTGCAATCGCGCTCAGGACCTCGGGTGTCTGAGGCAGGATATACGGAATGGCGGTTTCGGGCCAGACGACTACCTGAGGCTTTGCCTTGCCGTCCCTCGGTGCTTGGGCCGTCAGGGCAAGATGCTTGTCGAAAATGCCGCGCCGTGCTTCGGCATCCCACTTCAAATCCTGTGCAATCGAAGGCTGGACGATGCGAACCTGAGGTCCCTTCGCGTCGACCGTCGCGGTCGACAACCGATAAGCGCCAAAACCGACATGCGCTAAGACGAGGAGAAGTGCGAGCACAAGACCGCTCTTCAGGTCGCGCCGGCCCGAAAGCAGGGCCGGCATGGCGAAGACGATCACGGCGAGCACATTCATGGCCAAGAGGCCGACGATCACCGATGACTGCATGAGCAGCGGTACCGGCATCGCTGCATATCCAATTGCGTTCCACGGAAATCCGGTAAGGACAAAGGAGCGCAGCCATTCTGCAACGCCGAAACCGACGGCCAGCGCGAAGATTCGTCCGAGCCCGTCACTCCACAAGAGGCGGGCAATCGCCGTCGCAAGAGCATAGAAAATCGCGAGAACGGCAGGCAGGCCGAGTATGGCAAAGGGCACGGCCCAGGCGAAATTCTCCGCATCGACGAGGAGCGCATTGCCGATCCACCAAAGACCAAGCACGAAATAGCCGAAGCCAAACCACCAGCCAACCAT
>NZ_JBBNAM010000073.1:0-13968 GCF_037994425.1 Phyllobacterium sp. | reverse complement strand
GGCCGCACGATCCATCAGATCGATCCCGAAACCGGGGCAATTTTGCGCACCATCGAATCCAACCGCTTTGTTACTGGCGTGACGTGGGTTGATGGCGAGCTTTGGCACGGGACCTGGGAGGGCGAGGATAGCGATGTTCGGCGCGTCGATCCGATGACCGGAACGATCCTGGAACGCGTCGACATGCCAGCGGGCTTGCCCGTATCGGGACTTGAGTCCGATGGTGGAGATCGGTTTTTTTGCGGTGACGCTGGTGCCGGCAAGGTCAGAGCCGTTCGCCGGCCGAAATAAAGGCCTGATGAACCATCCTGCCGCGAATTTGCGATCGACAATTTGGAACCAATCAATTTTTCAGAGCCCTGCTGACATCCGGCAGCGAAGTTCGTACGACCACTTGCCAATGTTGCTGCACTGCAGCATAGTTCCGGGAGACCGGCCTTGGGGGCCTTGAGGTGCAATAAAGGTGTCTTGCATCGACATCGCCTGGCAAGCCTTTCCGGCCGTCTTGAGGGGTAAGGTTGATGGGCACGGCAAATGACGACAGGTCTGAAGCTCTAAATGCCAATACGCGCAACCCTCTGCCGATCGACCTTGCGCTGCAAGGCGGCGGGGCGCACGGCGCTTTTACCTGGGGTGTCATCGAGCGCTTGCTCGACGAACCTTGGTTGACGGTCGAGAGCGTTACTGGAACGTCGGCGGGAGCGATGAACGCTGCTGCCCTCGTCTCGGGTTTTGCCCTGAACGGTCCCGAAGGAGCCAAAGCGGCTCTTGAAATATTCTGGCGTCGGGTGAGCGACGCAGCACGATACAGCCCCATACAGCGTACGCCTTTCGACGTCTTCATGGGCAACTGGTCTCTCGACAATTCTCCGGGCTATGTCTTCTACGATATTTTCAGCCGTCTGTTTTCGCCCTATGAAACCAATCCGACCAATGTCAATCCGCTTCGCGACGTTCTGGAGGAATGCATTGATTTCGACGCCCTCAAGCAGTCGGAAGTAAAGATTTTCGTCAATGCGACCAACGTGAGGACCGGATTGCCACGCGTATTTCGCAACGCGGAAATGCACGTCGACGTCCTTTTGGCGTCGGCCTGCCTTCCCCTTATTCATCAGGCCGTCGAGATCGACGGCGATCCCTATTGGGACGGCGGGTTCTCCGGCAATCCGTTGCTTACGCCAATCATCCGCGAGAGCAAGGCGCGCGACACCCTCTTAATCCAGATCAACCCCATCGAGCGCCCGGGCGTACCAAAAACGGCCCGCGATATCCTCAACCGGCTCAACGAGATCTCCTTTAACTCCAGCCTCAAGAAGGAACTTCGCGGCCTCGCGATGTTCAAGCGCCTCATCGCAGAAGAAGGTGGCCTCGAACACGTTGAATGGGTCGAACAATGGGCCGACATGCGCATCCACCGCATCACCACCCCGAAGATGGTCGAACTTGGTGTCTCCTCGAAGCTCAATGCCGAATGGGAATTTCTGACGATGTTGCGCCTCGAAGGCCACGCGCGCGCCGAGGCATTCCTCAAGGACCATGGTGCCGACCTTGGCGTCCGTTCGTCCTTCGACATTGATACCCTGCTTGATACAATTCTTGAACAGGTGTGATGGCCGATGGGAATTCCCGCGATCCTGATCGCACTTGGTCTCTTGATCTGACTTGCTTATCGCGGCTGGAGCATCTTGCTTCTGGCACCAACCTGCGCGCTGTTGGCGGCCTTACTTCCACCGAACCGCTTCTGGCGAACTGGACTGAGACTTTCATGAGCAACGCTGCCCAGTTCGTGGCGCAATTTTTCCCCATCTTTCTGCTCGGGCCTTGTTCGGCAAGCTCATGGAATCGAGCGGGTCGGTGGAAGCAATTGCCGCCTGTATGACAGAAAACTCGGCACGCAGCGTGCGATTCTGGCGATCGTTCTCGCGGGAGCCTTCATAACCTATGGCGGCGTCAGCCTTTTTGTCGCCTTCTTCGTCCTGGCGGCCATGGGCCACGCCCTGTTCAAGGCAGCCAATATCCCGCACCGGCTGATGCCGGCCGCCATTGCACTGGGGACCTCGACATTCACCATGTCAGCCATGCCCGGTACACCGGTGATCCAATTTGCCATCCAATGCCATTCTTCGGCACCAATCCCTTTGCTGCTCCCGGTCTTGGGCTGATTGCATCGGCAATCGGGCTGAAGGCAGAGCGAGGCGCAAGGGGGGCTACACCTACGCGGGTTCGGCCGATCCCAATGCCGCCGCCGATGACGAGCTCATCCGCGAGCGCGCCACGAGGGCAAGGGAATTTGACCACGACGAAATCAAACGCGGCGGGCATACTGAAACCCTGCCGCCGTTTCGCCTGGCGGCCCTGCCTCTGCTGGTGGTCGTTCTGACCAATTTGTTCATATCCTTCGTCGTGCTGCCGAGGATGGATGCGACGTTCCTGAACGACGAGCGATGCGGAGCCACATCGTTTGTAGCCGTGGGTGGCGTCTGGTCTGTCATTGTCGCGCTCGCAACTGCCATTCTTGTGCTTGTCACCACCAATTATCGACGGTTACCGAGCCTGCGGACAACAATGGACGCGGGAGCCAATGCTTCAGTGCTGCCTATCCTCAGCGTTGCCAGTCTCGTGGGGTTCGGCGCTGTCGTTGTGGGCCTTCCCGCGTTTGAAGTCGTAAAGAACTAGGTTCCTTGGAGTCGAGGGCGGTCCGCTGGTGTTGCTGGCTCTTGCCACCAATATCCTAGCTGCCTTGACAGGTTCGGCATCGGGTGGATTGACGATAGCGCTCGGTGCGCTTGGACCAGCCTACATGACCATCGCCAACACGATCGGCCTCGATCCGGGCCTCATGCACCGCGTCGCGGTCATCGGCGCAGGTACGCTTGACAGCCTTCCCCACAACGGTGCAGTCGTTACTCTGCTTTTCGTGTGCGGCTCATCGCACAAGGAAAGCTATGTCGATATCGTCATGGCAGCAATTGTTGGAGCACTGATCTCGCTCATTGCCGTTATCGGACTTGGGACCGTTCTTGGATCATTCTAGGGTCACTGTGCTGCCGGTTAGCGTTATTCAACCGGCGTATCCGGTCCAGGCTCACCTCCCGCCGCAGCGACGGCAAGTCGGCGCAGGTAGTGGGTCCAACCCTTTTCATGGCTGGCACGTTCCTTTTCGTCCGGCAGCCCGCCGTGGGTGAATCGTACGAGCGTGCCCCCGTCCGTCTCGATAAGGTCGATCTCGATCAGCCCTGATCCGGGCGGCACGCTCTCATTGCCGTCCCAGCCGAAGCTGTAGGCAAGGCGGTGGACCGGGATCACCTCGACGAAATGGCCGCGGGCGGTATGCGTGTCGTTCATGCTGACAAGATAGACGCCGCCCGGATGCGGCTCCATCGTCGCCTTGGTGCCCATCCAACGCAGGATCTTGTCCGGATCGGTCAGGAAGGCGAAGACCGTTGCCTGTGGGGCAGCAATTTCGATCTCACTGTGAAGCGTCTCGGTCATCGGCGACCTCCTCCGGTTGGGGACGGCATGTCATGTCCACGAGTTTTGAGCAAATTTAAGCAAATCGAGGTCTCAGGCAAGAAACAAAATCTCATGACAGCTGTGAGACACCGCTGCATAATTGCCGCCATGCGACTGCCATCTTCCCTATCTTTCCTCGTCGACAAGGCAATTGCGTGTGAGGACGGTGCCGTCTTTCTGGCCGAGCTTGCTGCAACCCTTGCCGCCGACGGCGTACCATTGGCTGGCGGAGCGCTCACCCAATTGGCGCCCCATCCGATCATTGAGCGACGCACGTTTTTGTGGCGTGCCGATACCGGAAAGGTCATCGAGGCCCTCGGCCTCGCCGGCCCTGCCGATGCAGATGACGTGCATGTTGCGCGCAACTGGCTGGCCGCTCTTGGCGCCGGTGTGCAGGTCGATTTCGCTGGCGCTCCGTCCGATGGGGCCATGCTTGCCTGGACCGCGAGCCGGCAGTTCAGCCAGGCCGAATCGGATCTTCTGCGCCAAGTGGCGCGCTTTGCTGCAGCGCCCCTAGCGTTGCTGGCCAACCGCTCGACCCTGGTCGAACTCTTGACGACCTATCTTGGCCGGCGCAGCGCGGCACAGGTACTGGCCGGCCGTTTGCGACGCGAGCCCGGTGAAACCATCCGGGCGGGCTTGCTTTACGCTGATCTACGCGGCTTCACGGAATTGTCGGAGGTCTCGGACGCAAAAGATGTCGTTGCGGCTCTTGACGCCTGGTTCGACCGAATTGCCGGCGCCGTTCATGCTTTCGGCGGCGAGGTGCTGAAATTCATCGGTGACGGCGTTCTGGCGATCTTTCCGATTGGCGAGAGGAACGCTGCCTCCGCCTGCGATGCGGCGCTGCGCGCGGTCGGCGCCGCACGCGCCGGCATGAACCATCTCAATCGTGCCCGCGCTGCACAAGGCATGCCAACCTTGTCGTTTGGCACGGCGTTGCATCTCGGCGAGATGCTGTGGGGCAATATTGGTACTGCCGACCGCCTCGACTTTACCGCGATCGGTCCCGCGGTAAATCTCGTCAGCCGGCTGGAGGGACTGTGCCGGCCGCTGGGACACACGGTGTTGGTGTCGGGTATCTTCGCCGCGCATACAAAGCAGCCGCTGTTTGAGCTTGGTGAACATAAGTTGCGAGGCATTACCGCGCCGTGCAAGGTGTTTGCACTGCCATAGGGCGTGCCGTTGACGAGATTTGGCAGCGCGATGTCCGGCTGCGTTGCGGCGCCAACCGCAAAAGCCCTGCGCCGGTGTTCGTTAAAACCAAAGGATTACTGCTCGGTGAGGACGCCCGTGGAAGGATCTTTGGCGAGTTCGGCCATAATCCGCGCTTCAGAGTGGCGCAGGCGGGCGAGCCGGTCGATCTCGACCTGTCGAAGCCGGTGCGGATACCTTGCGTCCGCAACAATCATCTTGATCATGCTTCTAATGTTAACCAGAACATACCGCCATGTCTCGGGTGGATGCTCATCAAGCTTCATCGCCATCACCTCCATAATTGTCGGTCAGAGGTCAGGCTAGTGCCCGGACAGATTGGCCGTCATTTAACTTTGACATGCCCCTTCCATTTTGCTCGATCCCTTGACGGGGGATTGTTCAAATGCGTTCCATGGCAATGCGCTCAAGGGTGGGCTATCGCGACCGTGCGGCTGCAGATCGCTTGCCGGACGATCGTACGACGACAATTTCACCCGTCGTCTTGCGCTCAGTATGGTAGCTCCCCCTCAGCTTGTTCCTGTCTTCATCGAAATAGAGATCAAGGTAGCAGACGCCCTCATGCGGCATGGCGCGACTGCGGTACTGCGCCTGCGGATCAGTATCGTAGATGTACCAGATTCTGAACTTTCCTATCTGGTAGAACGGCTTCAGGAAGCACTGTGTCGTATAGGATTGCGTCTCACCGGACTTGAACGAAACCGACGTGGAAAAAAGCCCCTGTCGGATAGCGATCTCGACGGGGATCGGTGGCACTTGAATTCCCGTCTTCGGATCAGAGTAGGTCGACAATACCTGGCCGGTCCACGTGCCATTGAGATTGGGAAAAGTCTGACGCTGCACAGAGGGAAACCATCGCCAGACGGGACGCCAGATGAGTTGCAGGATTGAGACAAGGACCGCCGCTGCGAGCAGGAGCATCATGGACCACATCTCCAGTGTCGAAGGCGTGTCCCTAAATGCAATTCGATATACGATCTGCGCACCATAGCCGACCAGGGCCAAGCCAACGAGGATAAGGCCGAATTGATACTTCTTTGGAAGCAGCCACCACATCTTAACGTCTCTCAGGTAAACGATTGGTCGCAATACTGCTTCAGGGCGTCGTCGCTGAAGTCGCTGCTGGTTTCTCTTGCTTGCAAATCGCTTTGATCAATAGCCCGGTCATCATTCCCACAACAATCTGTCCCGAGACAAACTCTAGGACGGTTGCATAAATCACAAGGCCGCTTTGCTGCCGTCAACTCGATAAAGCAAACGTCGTTACCAGCAGGTATATTCCTGGTAGGGGATCCGATCATCCTCGAGCAGTCGCCATAACACTGTAGCCCCTGGAAGCCAGTTTAAAGATATGCCTCTGAAACTATCTTGTTGGCTTCAGCGGGCGAGGGGCTGGGCCTTCGCAGAAGCAAAAGATAACATCTCCAGAAGGAGAGGTGTGGCCAGTAAGCTCACAACCGATATCTGTCTCATGTGATTTCTTCATCACGGGGACGCGGGGACGCATATCCACTGCATCCGGGTAGCAAGTGGCATGAGTGTAGGTATGCGACAGGTGCAGCGTGCCCTCCCGCATGTCCAGATCGACCTCACTCGCCTAAATGACTGCCGGCGTTACCCGCCCTGCGGCCCGCTATTGGAAGCCGGAGGATAGTATCTGTTAATGGACACATTCCAATCTGCATTGCTTCAAGCGTAGTTAGAGATCAAGATTCTGCTGGCTCGCCCTTTCGCTTGGCGATAAGCTTCTTCACATTGCCAATCTGGAGTAGCTGAATGCCGCCGTTTCCTGCCGAGGTCCGTACACTACTGAACCGGGTAATCGGTTCATCTCCTGCTGATTTGCGACTAGTCGCACAGCGGCTGCACGATCATGCGCTCGAGGAACGTATGTCCGGAGAAGAATTAAGAGCTACGTTGGACAAGCTCGGCTATCGCACGATCGCGGAATTCTGCGCCGATCTGGATATGCCGGTTCACGTGGCAGAGCGCTGGGAGCGTTTTGGGGTGTCGGCAGAAATGAAACAGGTATTTGCCCTACTTATAAATCAACGAAAGCGCTTTGCAGAGGCCGTCAAGGAATTTGAGTCAATTACCCATGTCGGGCTTGAAGATTTTCTGCGCAGCCGGGGTGTTCTCTAACCGAGCAGAGCTGTAGCCGTTTCGCTTTCAGTGATCAGAACGCGAGCGGGCACGACGCTGAGCGCGGCTCTTATTGCCTCGACCTTGGACGGACCTCCCGCAGCAATGACAACGTTGGGGATTTGTGCAATGGTGTCGAGCTCAATTGCCATAACTTGGCGATTAATCGGGTGGTCCACCAACTGCCCCTGACGATCGATGAAGTAACAAAGTACATTTGCTACCGCGCCTTTGGCCTTCAATGAGTCGATGAGTTCGGGTGGGACTATACCGTGGCGGAAGATCGTTGATTGCGGTGAAATGTCGCCCACGGTAAGAAGCGCTATATCTGCTTGCGCTGCCCGTCGTCGAACGTCCTGAAGGGTTGGCTGCTGCCAGAGTGCTTGGCGCAATTTTTCGTCGGTAACGATCACCGGGGCCGTGATCTGGTAGCTGTCGATATCGAAGGCTTCAGCTACTCTTGCGGCGACAATCGACGGGTTTATCCACCGCGAGTGGGCGAGGCTTCCGACAAGCCCGACCACAGTGGCATTGGAAAGTTTGCGCCGTTCGATAAAGCGCAAGCTGGCAAAAAGCGTTGCGCCGCCGCCGATCGCCAATGTCGTGCCGTCCTGCATCTGTTCGCCAAGATAGTGGGCGACAGCATGCCCCAACGCTGTTTCTAGATGCTCGGCGGAATTTGGCGTTGGGATGACGATCGCCGAGTGGAGGTTAAACTGCCGCTCAAGTCGGCGTTCCAGAGCGATTTGCTCGGCGGTGCCACTATTGATTGTTGTGATCACCACACCCTCGGCCGTACAGGCAGCCAGGGTTCGCATGACCTTGACGCGGCTGACGTTCAGTTTGTCGGCAATCTGCTCCTGTGTCAGACCCTCGACATAGTAGAGCCAAGCCGTTTTGACCTTGATGTTGGAGGACACAATCGGAGGTACTTTGGTTCCCATACTCGTCATTCCGGTTTCCTGGACCAACCTCTTTTACACCAAAACTGTTCAAATGTAATTGACACTGAACAAATGAACATAGATTATACGCTCAAGCAAAGGCGCCTTACGGGTTGTGGCGCTTTGCATGGAGGAGCAACGGACAATGCGTTCGCGCTTGTCACAATTGAGCCCGGGAGGAATTCAACATGAACAAGTATGTACGCACGGCCATAGGCGTACCTGTCTTTTTAGCCGCTTCAATGCTTTGGGTAACGGCAAATGCGCAATCGCTGATGCTGTATACCTCGCAACCTGATGCGGACGCTGCCAAGACCGTGGAAGCGTTCAAGAAGGTCAATCCTGATATTGATGTCCAAGTCTATCGCTCGGGGACAAGCGATATCATGGGCAAGCTCGCCGCGGAATTTTCGGCAGGCGCCCCGCAGGCTGACGTCCTTCTCATCGCCGATGCCGTAAGCATGGAAAGCCTCAAGAAGCAGGGGAAGCTGAAAGCGTATGAGAAAGCCAATGTCGAGGGATTTTCCCATGACTCCTATGACTCGGAGAAGACCTATTTCGGCAGCAAGCTCATCACCACAGGCATCGCCTATAACACTGGCGCAGCGGCCAAACCTGAGCATTGGGCCGATCTCACCAAACCAGAGTATAAGGGTATGATCGTCATGCCGAGCCCACTTTACTCCGGGGCTGCCGCCTACATGCTGAGTGGTTTTGCTGAAAAGCCGGATCTCGGCTGGGACTACTTTGAGAAGCTCAAAGCAAACGAGGTGGTGAGCGTGCGCGGCAACGGTGCGGTGTTGAAATCTGTGGCAAGTGGAGAAAAGCCATATGGCATTCTCGTGGACTTCATGGCGCTCAATGCCAAGGCGAAAGGTTCGCCAGTGGAGTTTGTCTTCCCGTCCGAAGGCGTGCCGGCCGTGACCGAGCCCGTAGCAATCATGTCGACCGCAAAGAACGTTCCGGCCGCCGAGAAGTTTGTTGATTTCATCCTTTCAGACGAAGGCCAGAAACTCGCTTTGAGCCAGGGATATCTGCCCGCGAAACCTTCCGTCGGACGTCCTGCGTGGCTGCCGGAAGGGGTCAAGGTAACGGTGATGCCGATCGAAACCCAAAAAGTGCTTGAGAAGACGGACGCTGACAAGGCCAAGTTCTCACAAATGTTCGGCGGCTAAGAAGCAACATGTCCACACGGCTAAAGGAGCGTCAGGGCATTGACACCGCCCTGATCGCAGGGGTGGCGTTTGTCGTCGCCATGCTTTCGATCGTTCCCATGGCGCGGCTGGTATTCGAGCTGGTTATGCCGCAGAGCAGCTTTTCGCTTCGCCCGATTCAAGCTGCGATGGCAAGTTCTGCGACCTGGACGGCAACGTGGCATTCCCTGCAGGTCGGCATCGGCGGCACGCTATTTGCGGTGGTTCTCGGAACTTGTGTCGCGTTACTCGTAAGCCTGACAGATGTGCGCGGGAAGAGCCCATTTGTTCTGTTCTATGTCGTTCCTTTGCTCATTGCGCCACAGGTGACGGCGCTTGCGTGGTTGCAGCTGTTCGGTCCGGCCAGTCCTTTTCTTAAACTCATCGGGATGGCGCCACCGCTTGGCAGTAAAAATCCGCTTTATTCGACCACGGGCATGATCGTACTTCTCGGTGTTCAATACGGTCCGCTGGTGTTTCTGATGGTGCGGGCGGGATTGCGCAAGCTCCCCCGCGAATTGGTGGAAGCCGGATTTAGTTCCGGCGCAGGTCGCCTTACGGTCTTGCGCACGATCATCCTGCCACTCATGACACCGTCCATTATTGGTGCCACGGCTCTCGCTTTCGTCTCTTGCGTAGGCAACTTCGGTATTCCCGCATTCCTGGGAATACCGGCGAATTATCTCGTCCTTCCAACGCTTATCTACCAGCGTCTGGCTGGCGGCGGCCCCGCCGTTTTGTCGGAGGTTGCTGTGCTATCATTCCTGATTGGACTTATCGCCATTGCGGGCATCCTCGCTCAGGACTATGCGGCTCGCCGCCGTGATTATCGGATCGCCTCCACCTCTCTGCCGGCGGCCCCATTCGAACTGGGGCGTTTGCGCATAACATTCGAGATCTTGATGTGGCTTTTGATCGTTGCCGTGCTTGTGCTGCCTATTCTTGGGCTATTCTTGACGTCACTCGTCTCGGCCTACGGTACACCCCTGAACGCCGAGACCGCGACGTTGACCAACTATACGTTTGTCATGTTCGATCACGCAGCGGCAAGCCGCGCATTTTTCAATAGTTTCGGTCTCTCGCTGGCCGCGGCTCTCTTTGCCGTCGTGCTCGCAGTACCGCTTGCCTACATCGTAACCTGGCGAAAAAGGTGGTGGACCAATTTTCTGAACCTCTCGGTCGAGCTTCCCTATGCTCTGCCGGGCGTAGTGCTTGCAATCGCTTCGCTCCTTCTGTTTCTAAAACCACTGCCGATCGTTGGGCTGCAGATCTACAACACGGTCTGGATCATTCTCTATGCTTACTTGGCCCGCTTCCTTGTCCTGGCCGTGCGTCCGACGATCAGCGGGCTGCATCAGATCGATCGTTCCCTGGAGGAAGCCGCGCAGGTTGCTGGCGCAAGACTGTTCCGCCGCATGCGCACGATCATCTTCCCGCTCGTCGCTCCCGCTACCCTTGCTGGCGGAATATTGATCTTCATGACGGCATTCAGCGAGCTGACAGTGTCGGCTCTCCTTTGGGCTTCAGGCTCGGAGACTATCGGCGTAGTGATCTTTTCCTTCGAGCAAGGTGGCGATTCAAACTACGCCGCGGCGATTTCCGTCCTCACCGTTGCGATCACATTCATTCTTATGCTGCTGACCAGTCTTTTTGCGCGGCATCTTCCAGCTGGAGTGCTCCCATGGCGGGATTAGAAATCAACAACGTCTCGAAAAGCTTCGCCGGATTTAACGCGCTTACGAATGTATCCTTGGACGTGCGTAACGGTGAATTCGTCGCGATACTTGGCCCTTCAGGCTGCGGCAAGACGACTTTGTTGCGATTGATTGCCGGCTTCGAGAAGGTCAGCGAAGGTACTGTTAAAGTGGGCGGAAATCTCATGTCGAGTCCCTCCCTCAACGTACCGCCGGAATCGCGCAAGGTTGGTATCGTATTCCAGAACTACGCCTTATGGCCGCATATGACGGTTGCCGAAAATGTGGGCTACAGCCTGAAGGTTGCCAAGGTTGCCAAGGCGGAGAGGGAACAGCGCATCGAAGAAGCGCTTGCTCTTGTTGATCTGAAGGGTTTCGACGATCGTCGTCCGTCAAACTTGTCTGGGGGCCAGCGGCAGCGCGTCGCGTTGGCGCGTTGCCTTGTTTCCGCGCCGTCCCTCGTTCTGTTCGACGAGCCACTCGCCAATCTTGACGTTCACCTGCGTGCTTCGATGGAGGACGAGTTTGCATCGTTCCACAAGAGGACCGGAACGACGATCGTCTACATTACCCATGATCAGGCCGAAGCGATGGCACTTGCCGACCGTATCGCGGTAATGGATCGGGGCGTCCTTGTCCAATTTGCGACGCCGCGCGAGCTCTATGAACAACCTGCCACGGATATGGTGGCCTCCTTCATTGCGCAGGGCATGGTTATTCCGATCGAAATACTATCTGCTCCGCAAAATGACGAATGTTCGGTGCGGATATTGGGCCAGGAAGCGCAACTGCGTTGCAGTTCCCGGCAAATGGTCGTTAGCGGAGCGAAAGCCTGTGTTCGGCCAGCAGACATAGAGATTGTTGAAACAGGCGGCATCCCCATCGAGATCCAACGCTGCGTCTATCGGGGCGGCAGTGCCCGGATCGAGGCGAAGCCATTGGATGGAAGCAACCTTGATCTCCATTTCAACCTTCCTGAACCGATGCGCCTCTCAGCCGGCGATCAGATTCGAATTCGAATCAAGTCGGGTTGGGTCATTCCTGAGGGGCGTGCAGCATGATCCGCGTCGATCTCTTCGGTGGCTTCGGCGAAAAAGGCCGGACCTGTGTCGGCATGGCGACGCCATCAACGCGCATCGTTTGCGATGTCGGCATCAAGGTCGGCGCGATTGGTAGAGAGTACTATCCGGCAATAGAGCATGATCAGATAGCTGAGCTCGACGCGCTATTCATCTCGCATGCACACGAAGATCACATCGGCGGATTAAGCTGGCTGCAATCACAGGGGTTTTGCGGACAAGTTTTCATGACAGAGGAAACGTTGTCCGAAGCGCCGGCCATGCTGGAACAATATGCTGGAAACGGTGCCGGTCGCAATTACCCGATAACATTGCGGGGGATCAAGACGTTTCTGCCCGGCGCGCAAATCGATGTCGGCGACTTGCGCATCCGCACCGGCCGATCCGGCCATGTTCCCGGCGGGGTTTGGTTTGGCGCGGAGGGTGCGGGCTCAAAGGTCGTTTATACGGCGGACGTCGTTCCTGAAAGCAATGTTCTTGCGATGGATCCAGTCCCGGAATGCGATCTTCTGGTGCTCGATGCTTCTTATGGAGCAGATTCCGTGTCCGGAAACGAGCGAAGCTTGGCAATCCGGGATTGGATCGAACGGCAGATCAATGGCTGCCTGTTGCCAGTGCCGCTGTCTGGAAAGCCCTTGGAACTGATGGCGATATTGCCCGGGCGCTTCGCAATACATGCTGCAATGCGGGAACCTATTGCGGCGCAGATTGCCGCACAGGATGCATTCCTGCCGGGGGTCGTTCCGGTCTTGTATGAAAGGTTGGCAAGCGCTGCCGACTGGAACGAAGCCTCACCATTTCCAGATTGTCCGCTCCTGACCTTTGATGGAATGGGAAGCGCTGGCCCGTCCGTTAAAGCTATTGTTCGGGCGGCAGAGCAGGATTTGCCGATCTTGCTGACGGGCCACATACCTCCCCAAACGCCCGCCAGTGCGCTTTTTGCAGAAAAGCGAGCCGATTGGATAAGGCTTCCGACGCATCCTACAAGGGATGGCAGCATAGCGATCTGGCAGGATGCGGGGCGTCCCGCAGTGGTGGGCCATTCGTGCACGCAGGAGGCACTCGAGGAACTGCAACCATATTTGCCGACCCTGGACGTTACCGCCCGGTCGGGACAGCATCGTAACGTGTGAGTAGGACCAAGCTGGAGTTTTCGATGAGAATTTTGATCTGCAACGACGATGGTGTTGATGCGCCAGGGCTTGAAAAATTGTCGGAAGCTGCGCGATTGATTACCAATGACGTGTGGACTGTCGCTCCTGAGGCGAAACGCACGGCCGCAGGTTCCTCGATCACGATAGCTCGCCCGATCACGATGCGCCAAGTCGACGCGAAGCGCTATTCGTGCTCTGGCACACCCGCCGACTGCGTCGTGACGGCGATGACTTGGCTTTTCTATGACCAGCCGAAGCCGGACCTTGTCCTTGCCGGCATTAATGAGGGCCGCAATGTTGCTGAAGACCTTGCCTACTCCGGAACTCTCGGCATAGCGCGAGAGGCGACATTCTGGGGAATTCCGGCAATTGGCATCTCAAGGGTCAAACAACCGCGCCATGCAGCCACTGATGCCACGTGGGTGGCCGATTTCATTAGGCGGGCATTGAAGGAGCGAAGCGCCTGGGTCGCGAATGGGCATTGGCTCAGTGTCAACCTTCCAGCCGAACTGCCGGCGCCCGTTCGGCAACCACGCATCGGACGCGACAAGATAGGCCGGAGCGCCGAGGTCGTGAGTGAGGAAGCTAACATCACCACCCTGATCGTGCCACGTGGCCGGGAGCACAGTTCCACCGAAGGCGACGAAAACAGTCTCATAGATTCGGGTCATGTATGCGTGAACCGCCTGAACTGGTTTGGCGAAAGCAAGCTCGATCACAGCTTTGTTGAGAAGCTGGCAAGTTGATTCATGTGAGCCGGTAAGCCCGCGGCTGCCGTTCAGGCAAAAGGTAAGGAAAGCTTGAAGTGAACGGTTCTTCGGTTTTGTTGCATTTGGCCGGCGCAGTGGCGCTTCTGCTCTGGGCAACGCGCATGGTCCGCACCGGTGTCGAGCGCGCCTATGGCGAGCGCATGCGCCGCAGCCTGCGCGGGGTCCTGCACAATCCCGTCCTTGCCGTTCTCTGGGGTCTGATGCTGTCGATCGCGCTGCAGTCGTCGACCGCAGTGAGCCTTCTCGTCGGCTCCTTTGTCGGGT